>JAADGC010000087.1 GCA_013152585.1 Chloroflexota bacterium | reverse complement strand
GCGCTTTTTTTTAGCCCTGCGGCGACCGATCTTGTCAGCAGCGAGGGCCTGTTGATGCGATAGGTGCTTTCCGTGACCTCCGGGAGGTGGCCGGGACCTTTTTGCCTAAACAGAGTATTTTTGGCCACCTCCCGGAGGTCTGAATGACGACCCCCACGAAATGAAAAAGAGCCTCAAATTTTAACGTCGAGACGCGGAGAAAGAAAAAGAGTCATTCGCTGTCATATGCTTCAGATGGGTTTCGGTGCTGGCTGTCTCCTTCAGCCCGAAGGGCTCCAGAGCCTGACTTCAGTCGGCGAGTTGGCTCACTGCTGCACCCCGGAGGCGATGAGGTGGGCGACGACGGCCGGCAATTGTGCCGGTTCATCGACAATGTTTTGGGCGGGCAACCACGGCAGGGCGTGTAGGCGCTCACGGGTGAAGGGGGTGCTCACGGCCACCACCCGCATCCCCGCCCGCGTGGCCGCTTCTACCCCGGCGGGCGAATCTTCCACCACCAGGCACGACTGCGGCGCCACTTTCAGCTCCGCGGCGACCAGCAAGTAAATCTCCGGGTCGGGTTTGCCGTGGTGCACATCGTCGCGGGTAGCCACGAAATCAAACTCGCCTTGCAACTGCAACGCTGCTATCACCTGCGCGGCCTGTTCGCAGTGCGACATGGTCGCCAGCGCCACGGGCGTCCCGGTGCGACGGGTGGCCTCCAGCAGCGCCCGAGTGTGTGGCCACTGATTCTGGCGCAATATCTCCGGGTCGGCCAGCATTTGTTCGTAGATGCGGAGCCGTATCTGCACATAGGCCTGCCAGGGGCTGCTGACGCCAAATTCGGCCATCCGTCGCCGGGCTGCCGCTTCCAGATCGAACTGCTGTAACAGGGCTTGGGCCACCTGGCGCCGGGGGAGACCTACCACCGCTTTGAAGGCCTCGATCACATCTTCCTGCCGCACATCCTCTGGCCGTAACGCCACGGCCGCCTGCGCGTACGAGATGGCTTTGAGGCGTTCCGTTTGCACCAACGTGCCGTCTAAATCAAAGATCATAGCAGCGATCATAGCAAGACTTCTCCCAGGGTGAGGGCGGCGACCAGCACGAAAAGCACGCCCAGTGCCCGTTCCAGCGTGTGTTGGGAAAGGCGCCGCGCCAGCAACGAGCCAAACTGACCACCGATGATGACGCCGGGCACCGTAAACAGACAGATATCGAGCACCGTACGCAGAGCTTCGGGATTGCTTTGGGCGAACTGCAGCAAGTGTCCCGAGGATGCCACCAGCGCCGTGATAGCGACCACGAAAACACTGGTAGCCACGCTGACGGCGCTGGGCACCCGGCAGCGCTGCAACAGAAAATAGCTGTTGAGTTCGCCCAAACCGGTGGAAATCATGCCCACAAACAGACCGCCAATCCCCGCTATCAGCCGCCCTTGATTGCGGTTGCATACCTTGTAGCGGAACTCTTCGCCGTCTCGGGTGATGATACACGTCTCGGCCTTTTCCCCACCATATTCCTGGTCGATGAGAGCATCGAGATGCGCGATATCCCGGGAATCGGGGGTGCGCAGAAAGCTGGCAGCGATGGCAAATAAGCCCACTCCCAGGATCAACTTGAGATAATCGGGGGCGATGGAACCGGCCAACCACGTACCCACCAACGAAAGGGGGATGGTAACCATGAGCAGGTTCATGCCCAGGCGATAGTCGATCAAGCGCTTGCGGGCATAAGCGAGCAGGCCGCTGGTGAAGCCGAAAACTTCGGTGATCAAGCCGGTGCCAATGGCAACCTCAGGGTTGAGGCGCAGGCCCAGGATGAAGATGGGGGCGAAAAAGGTGGCGCCGCCCACGCCCGACGCCATCGCCGTGGTAGCCACGACGATGGCAATGGGAAACATGTACCAATAGCCCAGGGTCATGATCGACCCAGGATACGTTGGCGCGTTGATTTCTGTCCCTGATCCTCATCGACGACCTTGATGCCCCGCCAGAAGGCCACATAACCGGCAATTTGGGCGGCTGCGGCCTTGGGCTTGGGGTAGGTCCAGGCGGCGTCGGCATTGGTCTTGCCGTCATCTTCGATGCTGTAGTAGCGGGCCTGTCCCTTCCACGGGCAGGTTGACGTGCGCTTACTGGTTTGGAAATACTGCCAATTGACAGAGTCGGGGGGAAAGTAGTGATTTCCTTCCACGACGATGGTTGTATCGCTTTCGGCCAGAACGGTGCCATTCCACAGTGCTTTGGACATGAAAATCTCCTATGGGTGAGTGGATGGATGGCTAACAGTGGATAGAGGGGATGGCGCCCTGGCTTCTTACTGTCGGTTTGGGTGCTTGGTAAAAAGCCCGGAATGTTGTATGATGCGTGGCATAAATGGAGGAACTATGTCTGGTAATAAATCCGTATCTGAACAGTCCTTTCGGCATCAATTTGTCGTGATCTGCGGTGGCTCCAAA
This sequence comes from Chloroflexota bacterium, assembly GCA_013152585.1. Lineage (GTDB taxonomy): Bacteria > Chloroflexota > Anaerolineae > J102 > J102 > JAADGC01. Next base: position 14,705 of record JAADGC010000087.1, on the reverse strand, counting down.
GGTATTGGCCGTGCCACAGCCCGCCTCATCGTGCAACAGGGGGGCAATGTCTGCATTATTGCTCGTAACCAAGGCCCGTTGCAAGTCACTGTCGATGAACTCAATGCTGCCCGCGCCTCGTCGCAGCAATGGGTAGAAAGTATCGCCGCCGACACCACCGACATGGAGGCGCTGCGCCCGGCCCTGGAAGGCGTGATCGCCCGTCGGGGTGTGCCCGATTATCTGATCAATGCCGTGGGCTATGCGTATCCGCAGTACATCGAGAAGTTGACGCTGGATGATTTCAAGCGCAACATGGATGTGAACTACTACGGCCAACTGATCCCCACCCTGATCCTGCTCCCTCACTTCATGCAGGCTCGCAAGGGGCATATTGCCAATGTTTCCTCGGTGCTGGGTTACATGGGGTTGATCGGCTATGCTACGTACACCCCCAGCAAATATGCCATCGTCGGCCTCACCGAAAGCCTGCGCCACGAGCTGAAACCCTACAACATCCATTTCTCCATCCTCTTCCCGCCCGACACCGACACCCCTGGCTTTGCCATCGAGAATCAAAGCAAACCCCCTGAGACGGCCATGCTTTCCGAAACGGCCAAGCTGATGACTGCCGAGCAAGTGGCCGGGATCTTCGTGCGGGGCCTGTTACGCCGCCAATTCGAGATTCTGCCAGGCGAGGCGCGCTGGATTCGCCTCATATTTCGCCTGGCGCCCGGGTTGGGTCGCTGGTTTATTGACCGTGATCTACAAAAAGCTCGCCGGCGGCTGGGCAAGTAGCCAGGGAAGCAAGGAGACACGTCAACAAGCGCACCTTCGGGCGTTTTTTTCCTCTTTTTCCTTTTTTACTCTTCCCATCAAAAATTCACGTACTCATTCATACTGCGAGGACACCATGGACTTATTCGCCAAGGCCTATCAATTTACCGCCGCCGCCGAGGCCAAAGCCGCTGGTCTCTATCCCTACTTTATCCCCATGAGCGGCAATGAGGGCACCACCGCCATTTATCAGGGGCGCCGCATCATTATGTGCGGCTCTAACAATTATCTGGGATTGACCACACATCCCAAGGTGCGTGAAGCTGCACAGGCGGCCATTCAGGAATACGGCACCAGTTGCACGGGGTCGCGCTTCCTCAACGGCACCCTGGAAATGCACCTGGAATTGGAGCGCGAGTTGGCCGACTGGGTAGATAAGGATGCCTCCCTGGTTTTTTCCACGGGCATGCAGGTGAACCTGGGCGTGATCAGCGCCCTGGCGGGCCGTAACGATGTGGTCATCCTCGACAAAGACGATCACGCCAGCATTGTCGATGGCGCCCGTCTGGCCTGGGGCAAGGTCAAGCGCTTCCGCCATAACGATATGGCCGATCTGGAACGCGTATTGCAGGATGTTCCCGAAGATCAAGGCAAGCTGGTGGTTGTGGATGGTCTGTACAGCATGGAAGGCGACATTGCTCCCTTGCCGGAGATAGTGCCCCTGTGCAAAAAATACGGCGCCCGGCTGATGGTGGACGATGCCCATGCCATGGGCGTGTTGGGGGGCGGCAAAGGCACGGCTGCACATTTCGGCCTCAGCGACGAGGTCGATCTGATCATGTCCACTTTCAGCAAGTCCTTTGCCTCTTTGGGGGGCTTCATTGCCGGCGACCAGCAGGTGATCGACTACATCCAGCACACGGCCCGCAGTCTGATCTTCAGTGCCAGTATTCCCCCGGCCAATGCTGCTGCCGCCCGCGCGGCCCTACACGTGATGAAAGAAGAGCCGCAGCGCGGTGTCCGCCTGAATCAGATCGGCGATAAAATGCGCCGGGGCTATCGTGCCCTGGGCTTCGATATCGGCAACTCGGAAACCGCCGTTATCCCGGTTATTATTGGCGATGATACCCGTACTTTTATCGCCTGGAAGATGCTGATGGATGCCGGTGTCTACGTCAATGCCGTGATCGCGCCCGCCACCCCGCCGGGCCGCCAGTTGTTACGCTCCAGCTACATGGCCACCCACACCGACGAACAACTCGATCAGGTGCTGGCCACCTTTGATCAGGTGGGTAAGCAGTTGGGCATCATTTAACATGACGTCATCGACCCTCTGGCGCGTCGAATTGCATTGCCACAGCCGTTATTCGCCCGATTCCCTCACGAGCGCCAGGGCGATTATCACTGCCTGCCGCCAACGCGGTATCGACCGCATTGCCATCACCGAGCATAACAACATTGCCGGGGCGTTAGCCGTGCAGAGGCTGGCGCCCGATCTGGTGATCGTCGGTGAGGAGATCAAGACCCAGGAGGGCGAGATCATCGCCTGGTTCATGCACGAGCCCGTCCCCAAGGGCCTGACTCCCGTCGAGACGATTCGCCGCCTGCGGGCTCAGGGCGCGGTGATCGGCATTCCTCATCCCCTCGACAGCCTGCGCAGAGGCTCGGCCATGGGGCTCGACGCTACATTGGCCATCATCGATCAGGTCGACGCCCTGGAAGTGCTGAATGCTCGTAGCGTCAGCATGAAGGATAACGATCGGGCGCGGGCGCTGGCCGAGCAGTACGGCAAGCTAATGACAGCGGGCAGCGATGCCCACACCTCCGGTGAGATCGGGCAGGCCGCCCTGCTGATGCCGCCGTTCACCGATGCCGAGAGTTTCCGGGCCAGTCTGGCCCATGCCCGCATCGAGGGCGATATCAGCGGGCATCACGTACATTTTTACTCCACCTACGCCAAGATTTATAAGCGTTTGTTCGGCCAGAAACTGCCTTGATGGCGTAACATGTGACACATGGCACGTGTTGCCGAGGATACTCCATGCTCCCCATTTTGTTCGTAGCCCTGATAGCCGCCATCCTCCCCACCAGTCTCTATGTGCTGTTGATCTGGTGGCTGGATCGCTACGAGCGGGAACCGGTGATGCTGTTGGCCACCTCGTTCTTGTGGGGCGCTATCCCGGCCATCCTCATTGCCCTGGTAGTGGAACTGGCGATGGCCGTGCCGTTGGGACTGTTGTTGCAGCCCGAGCACGCGAATACGGTGGGCACCGTGCTGGTCTCGCCGGTGGTCGAGGAACTGGCTAAGGCCCTGGCGTTGGTGGGATTGGTGTTGCTGTTTCGTCCCGAAATCGATGACCTTCTGGATGGCATTGTGTATGGGGCTTTGATCGGCGCCGGCTTTGCCATGACCGAGAATTTCTTTTACTTTATCAGCGTCGGCCTCGAGAGCGGTTGGAGTGGTTTGGCGGCGACTGTACTGTTGCGTTCGGTCGTGTTCGGGCTCAGCCATGCCCTGTTTACCGGTATCACGGGGGTGGGCGTGGCCCTGGCTGTGCAAAGCCCCCGACCGGGATGGCGCTGGCTGGCCGCGCCCGCGGCTTTGTTACTGGCCATGTTCATCCATTTCTGGCATAATTTCACCCTTAGCGCTACCGGAAGCAATGCCCTGGCCTTTGCTCTTACCCTCGTTGCCGATTGGGGGGGCGTGCTGACTTTGCTGGCGATTGCCATGCTGGCCCTACGCACCGAGAAGAGATGGGTGCGGCAACACCTGGCATCCGAAGTCCCGCGGGCCTTGAGCCCCGAACACTATCGCCTGGTGCAGACACAGTGGCAGCGTCTGGGGCGGGTTTCGGGTTGGCTGCGAGGGGTGGGGTTGCAGAAGGCTGCCCTGCAGGCGCAATTACATCATACGGCCATGGAGCTGGCCTTTTGCAAACAACGGCGCTTGCGCACCCTGCCTACCGAGCAGGAGGCCTTGCAGGCAGAGATAGCCACCTTGCGCGCCCATCTGGCCGATTTAGATCAGCGTCTGCAACAGATGTCAGCCGCATAGTCCGGCGCCAGGTTGCGTCGAGCCCGCAAATGCGGGTATGATGCTAACATTATTCCCCATTCCCCTTTGGTCGAGACAAGGAGGCACCTGATTTGAACCGTTTTTTGCAAATTCTGCTTATACTTTCTCTGAGCCTGGTTTTGTTGGCCGGCTGCAAAGATAAAAAAGACAAAAATGTGGAGCCGACCCTGGCACCGACCGCCACACTGGTTGCGCCCACCAAGGCGCCTGCACCCACACTGGCTCCAACCCCCACCAGTGATCTGTCTACCTTCGATTCGCCTGTTTCACCGTTGCCCACACCGCAATAAGGTATCATCCATGTCAATGGCCGCACTGCCAGTGGGGGTGTCCACGGGTCACTGCGACTGATCTCAGATAACGGCTTCGTCGATGGTGTAAACTCGCCGCATCACGGTTTCGCCGGTATTTCGTTTGTTATGCGGTGTGCCGCCGCCCATGGCGACTGCTTGTTGATCACTGTGAGCCTCTGGCGCGGCCACGCCAATTCCTCCCTGCACGCCTGCTTCAGCACTCAGGCCGTGCGGCGGTAGGCGTGGCGCAGCCCCTGAAAAGAGTCACCCTGAGTTACGCACATAACGTCTCAAATCAGCCGCCAAGGTACGGGTGTCGGCTGGTTTTGCCTTGTTAGGCATTGTCTACATTTCTTTTTATAAAATGTTTTCTGGTAAATAGCAGTGGCAGTAAAACAAATAAAAGGAATACAATATTGATAATTACATTGAAACCAACATGAAATTGGGCAGAGATAAATGTATCAATTACGAACCAGACAATGAATCCAGTGCCAATACAGTTCCACGCCCACTGCTCCTTTGCTTTAAACGGGTAATGTGCAATGAAAGCGAGGAATATTCCCCATCCCGAAATCATTGCACCTAAGACACCATAAACCCAGGCCTGAAATTTTCCTGTATTTTCAGATAGCTCCGATAAGCCCCAAAATGTTGGATCAATTTGACGATTGAACACTTGGATCAATTTGACGATTGAACACAAAGTTCATCAAAGCAGAATGGCTGAAAAATGATAATATGAGTCCAAAGCTAATGAGATAAAGTCCAAAGCCAAACAGCCATTTTTGCCAAAAACTAAAGCTACCCATGAATTTCTCTCCTCTTTTATGTGCCTTCGCTACCGGACACTTCTGCAAATTGTCATTCTGGGCGCGTTTTTGAAGCTGATACACATCAAAGAAACGCGGACTTTGACACAGAAATGACCATCACAAGGCTAATTTTGGCGAAGAATCTAGCGATTCATGTACTGCGAGATCCTTCACTGGCGTTTCGTGTTCATGTGCGTTGCGAGCTCGACCCGTTCAGGGCATGCCCTGAGCCCAAGCCGAAGGGTGACATAACGGAAAAGTGTCCGGTAGAGAGTATATGCCAAACTATTAAGTCAGCGATACAATGGACGGTGTACAGAATTTATCTGACCGCACTGTCGCATAAATTCTGTATGTCGCTGTCACTATAGCACTTTCCTGACCCCGACGCAACCTCTCAAAACCTCCTTGTCATGCTGAACGAGTCTAACCGCCAACCTCTTTCACGTCGCCGCCCATACACGCCCTGAACACACATAGCACCACCCCAAACCAGTGAAGTATCTCACCGTTACATGTACCTTGAGACCCTTCGCTTCACTCAGGGTGACAGGGCTTTACTCAGGGTGACAGAGCTTCACTCGGGGTGACATTGCCTACTTGACCCGTTCTGAGCCTGCCCTGAGTCCTAGCCGAAGGGGGACACAATAGAAAAGTGTCCGGTAGCGAATTCCAGATTTGGAATTGCTGATCCATCCATCCCCCTATCCCCCCAAATCATCCAGATACGGATTAGTGACATAGTTCCGCGAAAGCTCGGTCTGCACGCGGGCAAAGGTGGCGTAGGCGCGGGCGGGATCTAAAAAGAAATCGCCGCGGTGCAACACATCGCCGATCTCCTGGTTGTAGCCCCAGGGCGCATTGGCTTTGTCTACGCCAAAGTTGTTGCCGTCGAAGCTGGCCGGAAGCACCTTTTTGTGATAGATGAAGGGCTGATCGAAAAGCTTGCCCTTGCCCATTTCCTGCCGGTGCTGCCACAGCGTGTCGTAAATGCTGACGAGCCGATAGCGCACATCCGCTTCATCGGTCGAGGCGGGGCGCTCGCCGTGGTCGCCGACCCGATATTGCACCAAGCCCTGTTGCAGGCGCCGGGAGCGGCCATAAATGCCGTGGCCGTAGGTCTCCACCCACACCACCGGGTGACTCCCCTCCAGCGTCGCTTTCCCCTCCACCTTCAGCGAGCCTTTGCTCACTTGCTTATCGAAGCGATACAAAGTGATGTGGCTGTGGGCGAGGGTGAGCAGGGCTTGCGGCCGGCCGTAGGGGCTGCCATCTTTATAAACCACCACTTGCAACGATTCCATATCGTTTTCGTGGCAGCCGTCGCTTTCTGCGCAGGGTTCGGCCGTGTAGTCGTGGGGGTGGTAGAGGGAGTAGAAGAGATAATAATGGGTGTCTGTCTCGATGAATGAGGCATACACAACAGCCGTCAAATCGCCCGTGGGCTGATTTTCCCAGTTGTTGTTGCCTACCCAGTCGCCGTCGAAGTCCACGGCGGTGATGAAATCCTGATCACTGGCCGCACCCTGATAGATCACGGGCGCGTAATGCCGCAGGATGTCGTCGTTTGACGTGGGCGGAGCATCTGGCAGCGCTGTCGGGGGCGGCGCCGGCACGCATCCCCATAAGAATAAAATCCAGATTAAAGCGACGAACGGTCGCCAATGCCGGCGGTTGCTAGCCATGCTTCACTCCTTTGCAAGCGTGCAATGAGCCATAATCCCAGCAAGAACAAAGCTGCACAGAAGAAATACACCCACCGCAGATCGATCACGGTGACCAGGGCAAACACCAAAAAGGGGCCGGTAGCGCTGCCAATGTCGCCCATGCTGGCATAAGCGCCCATGACCGAGCCTTGTTTGCCCTCTGGGCTGAGATCACCGACCAGGGCTCCCAGGGTCGCCATTGCCATGCCCGAGCTGATGGCTCCCACGGCAACGCCGATCAGGATCAGCAGGGGAGAGGTTGCCAGGCCAAGGGTGATAAAACCAATGATGCCAATCACGAGACTCGTGATGACCACGGGCCAGCGCCCGAAGTGCGTGTCCGATAAGTGTCCGGCCAGGGGCCCCGTGGCTCCGGCCAGAAATGACCGCAACCCCAACAATACACCCGACATCGAGGCGACAGCTACGCTCATGCCGATGAGATACATTGAATCGCCAAAGCGCCGCTGTAAAAGGAGGCTGATGGTCGAAAAAACGATGCCTTCGCCGGAAAACATGACCAACATGAAGAGGAGTGCCACAGTGACCAGCGTCCGCTGACTCTGCCAGAGAGTCTGTATGCGGAGGAACCATTGCTGCAGGGCCTGGTGCAAGTTTTGTCTCCGTCCCTTGTTCTCGCGTCCCTGCCGATGTTGTTCTGGCAGGGTTTCGGGCAGAGCGAGCAGCGCCACCAGCCAGCCGATGGCGGTCAGGGCTGAACATATGAGGAGGGCTGGGCGAAAGCCGTATTTGCCTACCAGAAATCCCCCCACCAGGGGCCCGGCTGCCAGCCCCGCCAGTACCCAGGTGTTGTATGTGCCCAGCAAACGTCCGCGGTTGGCCGCGGTGCTGATATCGAGCATCATCGTCATCCCGCCCACATTGATCAGGGTCCAGGCGGTGCCCCATAACAAGCGCATGGTCAAAAAGGGCCAGAAGCCGTATACCAGGGCGTAACCGGCGGTGGAGATCACCCCTAGCGTCATGCCCAGGATGAAGAGTCTACGCCGGCCAAAGCGATCGAGGAGCACACCGGTCAGGGGATTACCGGGAATGCGGATGAGGCGATTGATGCCCAGCATCACGCCCACGGCGGCCAGGCTCAGACCGACCACGTCAAGTTGAGTGACCAAAACAGCATAGAGGGTGAGGTCGCCGAAAAGCGACATGGCAACGGCAAAACCGAGGGGGAGAATGAGGCGGGAAGGGGTCATGGGAGAGAGTATTCCGTGTTCATGTCATTCGTGGCTTGTTTTCGAAGCAGCAATCGGTGCCGGGAAGCGAGAGGCGAATCCGTGATCGGCCGAGTATCGTCCGTCTAGGTTCGAGCCGCCAGCAGGCGTTCCACCGCCGCCAGGTCGCCATCCCAGGGGCCGGGCTTTTCCTGTTTGAGGGTGGTGACGGCCCCGGCCCAGCGCACAGCTTCGGCCGGGGGCAGGCTCAGGCGTTTGCCCAGATAGGTCATAAAGCAGGTGTCGCCACGACCGGTGCGGCCGGCCAGCGAGCGTGGGCTAAAGGGCGCATGGTAGAACTGACCCCCGGCATACACGGTGACCCCGGACGACTGGGTGAGGACGATCTCTTTGGGGCCATACGCGGCCAGTTGCGCGGCCGCCGTGCGCAGATCGGTCTGGCCCGTGAGGTGCTCGGCTTCAGCTCGATCCACCTTGAGATAGGTGACATGTGCCAGCCCTTCGGCCATCTCCGCCCAGGGACGGAACACCAGGTCCTGGCCTGCGCGCACGCGCACAAAGCCCTGCACGTCCAATGAGACCGGGCCGCGGCGGGCCAGGGTTTTGAGCAGCGGCAAATCCACTTCGCCGGCCATGATGGGGGCGATGGCGTAAATGCGGGCCTCGATGTCGGGGATGTCGGCTTCCTGGATGGGGCCGGCAAAGCCCAGAAGCCGGGTTTGGCGGCGTTCCATGTCGGACGATCGGTAGCTGTTGGCGATGCCCGAGGTTTCGGCGGCGGGGGTGGCGAATACCTCGACGCCGGCCTGCCGCAGTTCGTCGAGCAGAGGAAAGTCGTCGGGATGCAGGCGGGTGACGACGGCCACGCGCAGGCCCAGGCGGCGCAGGGCGATGCTGCCATAGGTGACGGCCCCGCCGGATGCGGTGGTGGCATTGCCATCGACGATGATCTGGTCTTTGGCAAAATGCCCAATCATGAGAATGTCAGTGTTGGCCATGAGGTTGAAGGGAGGGAGTGTAAAAAGGCATGGGAGGAGAGATCGAAACGAAACGGAGGTGAAAAGTCACATCCGAATTCAGCCATTTTGGGCGACAGTCTCGACGATGGTGCGTACAAGGCTGAAGTCGGACTCAGCGTTGATGTCTTCGATAGTAACATCGCCCGGCCACGCCAGGACAGAACGCGGCTTCGCTCGCTGCGCCAGGGCAGTGGAAACAGCCTTGATCGCCTGGGCGTAATCCGCGGCCAGTTGATGGATGTCCTGCGCCGCGGCCGATGAATCGGTGATACTTCCGCGGTCGATGCGTGTGGCGCCAATGCCGAGATAGAGTGCTTTGGCGCGCCGAATCGCCTGCTCCACGTAGACGGCGATGGGGAGCTGGTCGGCCTCGAGTTTGATTATAAATTCAGGACAGACGCTGAGTTTGAAATCCATTAGATCGTTCAATGCCTGTGCGGCCGCATCCTCGCCCCGGCTCTTTGCGGACACCTCGGATGCAGGTCGATGCACTCGCTCTCTTCTGGCTCTTCGCTTGCCTCCCTGTGATGGTAGGGCGTGGTGATCGCCACGATAGTTGGCCACGAAGACGCGGCGTCCCCAGGGCTCGTTGGCGATGAGTCTGTACACGGGTGGCACTGCCACTGTTTTGCATCGTCGAGGCCCGATGAACAGGGGAGAACCGGAGGCATCGGACAATTCGATCCACACATGTGGCAGCCGATGAACCAATCTTTCGATCCAGGGCGTCAGAATATGATCGGTGAGGTGATCGAGAAAAGGTTGGACGAAATCGGGCGTCTGTACAAGTGTCGTAATTAAGGCTTCCTGACCAAAGATGTCGGCGGCGAGGCTGTAGGGGGCGGGGAGATGCGCCACGGGTTCTAATCCGGTGAGATCGGCAAAACATGCCAGCATTTCCTCGATGATGTGCGGGATGCCGGAGGTAAATTCAGGCGCATGCAACTGACGCCAATTCTCCATGTTTGCCATCGGTTTAGCTGGATCGGCTCCCGGTGCATGTCCCTCGGGGTACAACATGGCTTGGCCCAGCGCTTCAGCCGCGAACGCGTAAGCAGGCCAGCCCAGGGTGAGCTTGCGTATGCCTAAAAGTCGCTGCGTGAGTAGAGTCGTGCGCACGTAGCGCACCGGATCCCCTTTGTAGAATTCGGCTGAATTCATGCCGACCAATTGGTGCAGAATGCTCAGTGTCAGCAGGTGCAACGAGGTCGTGACGGAAACGATGTCAGGCGACGCCTTTTCGGCAAAGCGAGTATCAAATTTTCCGGCGATGGCTGCGTCAAAGAGAGCTCGGAGTTGGTGACGCGCCCCGGTGTCGCCGCCTTGCCAATCGCTGAACAGAGAATAGCTGGGGCCAAGTGGGTCGGTCTTTTCTGTCATTTTCCTTTGTCCCTTCAACCTACGGTACCTGCCATCTGACCTGCCAACCACTGTCTCACGGTAGCCACCTCACCTTTCCAGGGGCCAGGTTCTTCCAGTTTGAGGCTGGTGAGGGCGGCGGCGAAGCGCGTGGCCTCGGCTGGTTCCAGGCGCAGGCGGCAGCCGATATAGGTGGCGAAACAGGTGTCGCCGCGGCCGGTGCGGCCATTCTTGCGCCGGGGGGCGATGGGCGCCTGATAGATACGTCCTTCGGCATAGACCATCACGGCCCCGGGATAGGTGAGCATTACCTCTTGCGGCCCCCAAGCTGCCACGGTTTCCACGATGCGTTGTGGGTCTTGGAATCCGGTGAGTATCTCGCCTTCGGCCAGGTCCAGCTTGAGATAGTGCACATGCGCCAGCCCCACCTTTTTCTGCGGCCAATCACGGAAAACGAGCTGCTCACCCTCGCGCACGCGCACAAAGCCCTGCACATCCAGGGCTATGGGGCCGCGTTGAGACAGCGCCTGCAACAAGGTCAGATCGACTTCTCCGGCCGCCAGCGGGGTGATCAAGATCACTTTGGGGGTCACATCGGGAATATCACGCAAGTGATACGAGCCGGCGAAGTTTAATGCCCGCGCCTGCCGTCTTTCCTGATCGGCACTTTGATACACATTCTCCATTTCACTGGTGTGGGCGCTGGGGATAGCGTGTACCTGCACCCCTGCCGCCCGCATATCCCCGAGCAGGTCCTCATCGCCCGGATGCAAACGCGTCACAACCAGAGTGGGGATACCCAGTCGGCTCAGGGGGATACTTCCATAATAAACGGCGCCGCCGGCGCCGATCTCGGTACGGCCATTGATGACCAGCCGATCGCGGGTCACATGGCCAATCATCATAATGTCAATGTTTTTTTGATTCATGGTGGGGTTATATTGATGCTGAGGCAGGTAGGCAAGGGATAAGGTGACAGTGTTGAGGATGTCACGATCTCTGGTGTGGTCCTCCCCCCGGCCCCAAATAGCTCGCCACCGGGCCCCACGGTAATGCCGCGGGGGCTATGTGATGGCTGAGCAGCAGTGCGATGGTCGGAGTGGGAGTGGGCGCGGACGACGGCGTAGCGGCAGTGCATCCTGCGCCCAGCAGGAGCACCACCATCATGCCCGGGTGCATGGCCCTTACCAGAGCAGCGACTGCTCGGTGTCCGGATCGAAGAGCTGGGCGGTGTCTGTGTTGAAATGCAGGGTGACGGTATCTCTCATGCGCACGCCAAGAGCCGGATCTGCCAGGACTCGCACGGCGGTCTCGCCTATGCGCACGTCGAGCAGATCGTCGCGGCCCAGGGGCTCTATGAGATATACTTCACCCTTTACGCCTGTGTCGGCCAGCGAGATATCTTCGGGGCGGATGCCCATGATTACTTTGCTGCTACGAGCCACCTTTTCTCCGCGGTCGGCGGGCAGGTCGAGATGGATGCCGGGCCCCAGCACCTGGTAGCTGCCGTTCTCTTGTTTGACTTCGACCTCGATGAAGTTCATGGGTGGATTGCCCACAAAACCGGCGATGAACAGGGTCTTGGGATGGTCGTACAGTTCGTCGGGGGGGGCAAAGGCTTGCAAATGACCGTCTTTCATCACAGCCACGCGGTCGGCCATGGTCATGGCCTCGATCTGATCGTGGGTGACGTAAATGGAAGTGATGCCCAAATCCATCTGCAGGCGCTTGATCTCGCTACGCATGGAAAGGCGCAGGCGGGCGTCGAGATTGGAGAGGGGCTCGTCGAACAGCAGCAGTTGCGGTTCTTTGATCAGCGCTCGGCCCAGGGCCACGCGCTGCTGCTGGCCACCCGAGAGCTGGGCGGGTTTGCGGTCCATCAAGTGCCCGATACCCATCATATCCGCCACGCGCTGCACGTGTTTTTGCAGCTCATCTTTGGGCACTTTCTGCAACTTGAGGGGGTAGCCGATGTTCTGGAAAACGGTCATGTGCGGGTACAGGGCGTAGCTCTGAAAAACCATGCCGATATTGCGGTCTTTGGGGGGCACGGTGTTGACGACTCTGTCATCGAAGAGGATTTCGCCGACGGTAGGTTTGTAAATGCCGGCGATCATCAGCAGTGTGGTGGTCTTGCCACAACCGGAGGGGCCCAAAAAGGCCACAAATTCACCGTCTTTGGTTGATAAATCAATGCCTTCGGCGCCGACGACGTCGCCCCAGCGTTTGGTCAGGTTCGTTAATTCGACTTTCATGAAATAACTCCTTTAGGCGCCACCCTTGGTGCCGCCGCCGTAGATATTAAGCAAGGCTTCTTGCGTAAAGATGAAGAAGATCAAAATGGGGATGAGCTGGAACAAGCCCACCGCTGCCACCTGATTCCAGCCCATGGGAGAGGTGTCCGATGAAAACTGGTTCAGAAATACCGAGAGATTCGAGACCTTGGTGCCGATGGTAAATGTGTAGGGAATCAGATAGGCGTTCCAGCCGGAAATGAAGTTGAAGATGGCCAGGGCGGCAATGCCGGGTTTGATTTGGGGCAGGATGATCTCCCACCAGACCCGAAAACGGGAGGCGCCATCGATCAGGGCTGCCCGCTCCATATCCCAGGAGATGTTATCGAAAAAGCCCTTCATCAGCCAAATGCCCAACGGTAATTCGAGCGAAACCATGACGATGGCAACCCCGCCCACCGTATTGAAGCCGAAGGCCTTGCCGGCGATGGGGATGCCGGCAATAAACAGCAAGACCTGAAAAATCGCAATCAGAAGCAATTCGGGGCGGAATGCATGCAAGACCAGCGTCATACCTAAAAAGGTCTTGCGTCCGCGGAAGTTCATGCGTGACAGGGCATAACCGGTGAGTGAGGAGAGAAAACCAACCCCAACCACCATGCCCAGAGCGATCATGGCCGAGTTGAACGTCACCCGCCAGATCTTCGCATCCAGGAGAAAGGTCCAGTTTTGCAGGGTGAGGCCGCCGATTTTACCTTGGGCATTGATGGGCAAGATGCCCTGGGTGCGATAAGAAAAGGTGGCGACGATGATCCAGACGAAGCCGATAATGATGGGCACAATGCTGATAGTGAGCACCACGTAGGGGAGGGCGGTGAGAATTCGCTGCAGCAGGCCTGATTTTTGTTCGGTTTCAAAGCGTGTTGTCATGATACACTCCTAAAGAACATCGATCTTGGGCTCTTGCACGAGATCGTCAAAGCGGAACACTCGTAAATAGATCACCGAAGCGGTAATGGCGATCACGACCAGCACCAATCCCCAGGCAGCGCCATATCCCCACTGATTGGTGCCGAAGTAGGTGGACAGCGCTCGCTTATAGGATGTCAGGGCCCAGACTTCGGTGGTGAAGAGGCCGGGCCCGCCGTTGGTCAGCAGCAGGATATATTCGAATGACACCAGCAGCGACAGGGTCTGGTAGCTGGTGACAAAGAGCAAGGGCCATCTGAGCATCGGCAGGGTGATGTCACGGATGATCTGCAAGGTGGAGGCGCCGTCAACTTTGGCGGCTGTAAACAGGTCTTTGGGAATCGATTCGATGGCCGAAGAAAAGATGAGCATGCCGAACGAAGCCCCTACAAAGCCATTGGCCAGGATCACAAAAAGCCAGGGGTGTTCGTTGAGCAGGTGGGGTTGCTGGCTGAGGCCAAACCATCCCAGGAATTGATTGATGATGCCAAACGGCGCCTGCTGCACCATGCGTCGCCACATGACGATGTATACCACCGAGGGCGTGATGCGCGGTAGCAGCCAGAGCATACGGAAGAAGAAGCCGGCCCGCCGGTTGATGTACGATGTCAGCAGCGCCAGGAGCAGCGCCAGCCCCACGTTGAAAAAAATCAGGGTCAGGGTCACGTAACGGATGGTATTGCCCAGGATTTTGGGGAAGAAGCGATCCGAGAACATGCGTTGGTAGTTCAGCAGCCCGATAAAATGCCATGGTTCGCTGAAATTCGAGCTGGCCAAATCGGTGAGGCTGAGGATAAAGAGGATAAGAGCAGGAACGAAGAAGAAAACGGTCACCAATAGGGTGGCTGGAGTCATGAATCCCCAGGCCTTAGCGTGCCCCTCATTCCCGGCCGTTCATCGAGGATGATCCGCAGGTTCCATATCCCTGCCAGAGTCAGCAACAGCAGCGTTGCCAGGGTCAGAAACAAGCCGTAGGTCATCTGCATATTGACTCCGGCCAGATCGGCATCCCGTTGGGCCGAGCCAAAGCCTCCCAGGACTACTAACAACCCGATCAGGGCCACGCCCCCCACCCCCATACCATCCCACACTGCCAGCCGCCGCCGTCGCCAGGCCAGCACAGCCGACACCAGGATGATCACCGCCACCACGAGGGTGATGTTGTTTATTGCGGAGCCCCGGAATACTTCCCTGCCACCGCCCTTCTGGATGATGACCCCGGCCGCGATGTTTTGCCCTGTCAGGGTCGAAAATAGCGCACCATTGACGATGAATTTTACCC
>JAADGC010000062.1 GCA_013152585.1 Chloroflexota bacterium | reverse complement strand
AAAGTCAGGCTCTTCAGGCCTACGGCCAGGAGTCGGCCTTCGCCGACTCTCCATGTGGCGAAGACCGGACGGCGATGGCCGATTCCCGGCGCAAAGCGTCCAAAGAGCCCGAGCCTGCCCTCGAGCGCAGTGAAGGGTATCCTCGACCAGCGTCAGCCCCAAAAAGGAAAGTTATTCCTGGACGTGTACTAAGGCAGAGAAATGAGAATGGCGCAGGGCGTAGGTAAGTTGTTGGGGCCGTGTTGATCGCCCGATTCGAGATCGCGCCAGCGCAGGCCCGTTGACACGCCACCATCCAGATTGATGGCATCGATCAGGTTCAGGTCGGGCTGCAGCAGCCGCTGCCCGAATTCATCCAGGCTGAGGGGGGAGGGGCTGACGACCCACACGATACGCCCGCGATCATCGATACCCACAGCCGTGCGGCGGTCCGCGATGCTGGCGTCAAGTCCGGCCACCGTCGCCGCCTGCCACACCAGGGTCGGCCATCCCTGAATGCCCAGGGCGCCAGGACCCAGCAATTGTTGGGGACGACGGGTTATCGCCGCAATGCCCCGGCGCACGATGAGTACTCCGCCCCACCGCGGGCGCAATTTCTCCAGCACCTCCCCGTCGGCCATCAACAGACCGATATGCTGGTACCGCTCCTCTTCCTGCAGATAAAAGCCGCAGTTCATGGCCGCCACCGCCGTAACCGAGTCAGCCAACCAGCGGCCCACGTTGCGCGCCTGATTGGGGTTGGGCTCAAATTGGGCGGTATACGTCACCCTACCCGGCCCATGGCGCAAGGCGATCAGCCCATCGGCAGCGGTAATCACCTGTACGCCGGCAGCGATGGGCTGCCAGATGCCGATTTCAGCAGGCGTGGGCGTGCCCGGGGGAACGAGGATGGGAGCGGTGCATCCTGCCAGCAGCAAAAGACTGATGATAACGAGAAGCCGTCGCATGGCAGAAGTATCGCTGATTCTACCCCGGTTGGCAACATCCGCCAGAGCCCCACCTGACCCCATCTTATTTGACTTTTTCTGCCGGGCACGCTATCATATTGTCGCCAGGGCATCCCTGGTCATTTTATGCCAAAAAGGTGGTGATATCTGTTATGAGCGTTAAGTTGAACCCTGGCGAGTCACAGGATTCATTATTGCGACGCTTCCGCAAGGAAGTGATGAGGTCGCGCATTTTGCCGGAAGTACGGCGGAAACGATGGTTCACGCCTCCGAGTGAATTGCGTAGACTGCAAAAACAGAAAGCGATTCGCAAAGCGCGCCAGGCACAGCGACGACGAAATAGTCGCGGATTCTAAGCGCTGTCCTGCTTGATTGCGGCATACAATCACCCTTGTTGCCATGACAAAACCCGTCTGTTTCAGGCGGGTTTTTCTTTGGCGTCTGCGGCATAGCCAGAACCAAGAGGGCCTCTCGCAAAGACGCAAAGAAGACAAAAAACTTTGCGACCTTTGCGGCCCTTCGGCTACTTTCAGGACACGCTTTGCCAGAGATTTCTTCCGCACAACAAAAGATCCTTGCTTTGTGGGTAAGAAAGCAACGGTGAAGGGTCTGACGCCGGGTGGGTCTAGCAAACCCTCCGCATCACGGACAGCGGTTCACTGACCTGCCAAAACCCTTTCAACGCACCTTCGGTCTTGGGCAAGGCGGCGGAGAATGTTTGGCTCTGGTATAATATGACTGGTTAGCAACGCATTTTTTGACACGAATGACCCGAATCAGACGAATTATTTGCCAGATTTTTCGTGAAATTCGTAAAAATTCGTGTCAAAACAAAAAAACGCCAAAGTCCAGCCCCAAGGTGCTTATCATGCCCCATCTGCAAGCAAAGCGGCTTTCTGGCCCTCACACCCACCCAGGAAAACCATGAACCCGATTCTACAGCAAGCACAGACGCTGCACGATTCATTGCTGCAATGGCGCCGCGATCTGCATCAACATCCCGAACTGGGCTTTACCGAGGTGCGGACGGCTGCTAAAGTCGCCGATCATTTGCGCGATTTAGGCATCGACGTGATAACCGGGATCGGCAAAACGGGCGTCGTCGGCATGGTCAAAGGCAACGGCCCCGGCCCCACGGTGTTGTTGCGCTTCGACATGGACGCCCTGCCCATCAGCGAAGAGACCGGGGTAGCGTATGCCAGTCAGAATCAGGGAGTGATGCACGCCTGCGGCCATGACGGGCATACGGCGATTGGCATGGGCGTGGCGCAGATCCTGGCCGCCAGGCGCCAGCAATGGCCGGGGCAAATCAAGCTGCTGTTCCAACCGGCCGAAGAGGGGCTGGGCGGGGCCATGGCCACGATCCGGGATGGCGTGCTGGATAATCCCCGGCCCGACGTGGCGTTTGGCCTACATTTGTGGAATCAGTACCCCCGAGGGCAATTCATGGTGCAGGCAGGGCCGCTCATGGCCGCCGCCGATCGCTTTCGGATTCGTATTCAGGGCCGGGGTGGTCACGGCGGACAGCCACAGGATACGATCGATGCGATTCTGGTGGCAACGCAAGCGGCCAACGCCTTGCACACTATTGTCAGTCGTAACGTCCCCCCCGCAGAAATGGCCGTGTTGAGTATCGGGTGTTTTCATGGCGGCTCGGCCTTCAATATCATTGCCGAAACCGTGACCATGAATGGTACTTTGCGCACCTTCAATCCCCACATCCGCGACTTGCTGATCCGGCGTATGGATGAAGTATTGGCCGGGGTGTGTGCTGCGCATGGGGCCAGTTATGAATTCGAGATGGACGACTTTTTTACACCGGCCGTGATCAATCATCAACAGGCTACCGAGGTCATGCGCACCGCAGCCTTGCAACTGTTTGCCGCACAGCGCCTGGGGCGCATCTCTCCCATGATGGTGGCAGAAGATATGTCCGAATTTCTCAATCGCCTGCCCGGCTGTTTTGTCATCGTGGGCGCCCGCCCCCCAGATGCCGAGGTCGGCCCCCATCATAATCCTCATTTTAATATCGATGAAACCATGCTGGTGGATGGAGCGGCGCTGCTGGCCAATGCCGCCATTACCTACCTCAACCATCCGGTGGCACTCTCGACATCTCCCTGAACCCCATGCTTCCCCCTGGCACAGAATGCCGGCTGATGCGCGGCATTGATCGCCGGGCAGGGAACTGATCCCGCACGAGCTGCGTCTTAGCTCTGGGCTAAGCCTGCCCTGATCGCTATCATCTTATTACTGGACACTTTATGCCCTGGTTTCTCATTGACTCCACCGGATATCGTTACCCTATCGGCGCCACGGGCCTGAGTTTGGGCCGCGCAGCCGATAATGATGTTGTGTTGCCCGATGACGAAGCATCGCGCCATCATGCCACTATTCAGATCAAAGACGATCAGGCATGGTTGTTTGACCGTGATAGCTCCAACGGCACCTATCTCAACGATACCCGTCTCAGCCAGCCCCGGCAACTGGCGTCGGGGGATCGCCTGCGCATTGGCCGGGCGGCGATGCGTGTCGATTACGTCAGTTCTCCCCCACTCGTCCCCGCAGACACAGCTCCCCAGGCTGCGTCATCTCCCCCTGCCTCGCCCTGGCCGGCCGTGATTGCCGGGGCTTTGGTCGGCGTGGCTGGCTTGCTGTTGGTGTATCTCGCTTTCGTGCGGCCGATCATGCAGCGTTCGGTTGCAACAGCGCCTACCACGGTCGCGGATCATTACGCACTCTACAACCGGGCGCTCGCCTCCATCGTCTTTGTACTCACGCCCATCGACGGTACCGAATCAGCCGCGGCCGGCACCGGTGTGGTCGTGGCCGATACAGGCCGCATCCTCACCGCCTACAGCGTCGTGCTAGATCCCAATACCCAACAACCCTACAATCACAAAAGCCAGGTCATCATCGGCCTCAATCAGTCCGGGGTGTATGATGGTCAGGCGCTACGTGATTGGTACTTGGCTCGGGTGGTGCGAGCCGATCCCCAACGCGATCTGGCTGTGTTGCAGATTTTTGCCATGCAGGATGATTCGCCCCTGCCCAATAGCTTTCGGTTGACGGCCATCGAACGCAGCCCCACGCCCAGTACCCGCGAACAGAGCCCTTTGGCGGTGATCAGTTTCATGGCTGCCGGCATCGGGCAACAGAACATCGGCCGGGCCCTGACGATTGGCACAGGTTCGGTTCTGGGCTATCTGCCCGATGCCACCCTGAATAACCCCCGGGGCTGGATGCAAAGCGATATTCAGCTCACGCTGGCAAATCTGGGAGGCCTGGCGCTGGATGAGCAAGGACAATTGGTGGGGATGTACACGGGCGCCAAATCGGGCCCCGGCGCTCTGCTGCGCCCCATCGAACTGGCGAATCCCTTGCTGGTGGGGGTGCGTTAGGTGTTTATGATAACTATTAGCCCGAATGGGCTATTGAAGGATGGGCTGAAGGCTGTTATGATAGAGATATTGCTGGAAGTAACCGGCAGTAAACCTGGTTGACCATGAAACATTCGTTTTTGCGCATTGTCTGGATATGGATGCTCCTGCTGGTGGCGGCACCCGTCACCGCCTGGGCGAGCGGCCCTATGCCCCCCACCAGTTTATTCCTGGTGCCGCCCACACCCACATTGGCGCCCTTACCGGGCCCGGCTTCGTTCCCCACAGCCACCCCCATGCCCGAGCGGGACATCCCGGAACCCGAGGCGCAGCAATGGCTGTTTCTGCCCTTTGTGGGCACTGCCGCGACCCCTACTGTACCCAACCAATCCGTGTCGACAACGCTCGCCCGTTCCGAAAGCGTACACGCTGCCAGTTTTATGTACAAAGTGCAGGTCGGGGATACGTTGAGCGGACTGGCAATCGAATTTGGCCGGGATCAGCGTTCGTTGTATTGCGCCAAGCAGCTTGATGGCACGCCTGTCACGCTTTTACAGCCGGGGCAGAGCATCATCATTCCGGCGCTGAGCGATTTGTGTCATAAAGTGAAACAAGGCGAAACCCTGGCCCAAATCGCCGACTGGTATGGTGTGTCGGTAAGCGATTTGCGCCACACGCCCCAAAATCAACTGACGGATGATGACTCCCTGCGCCCGGGGCAGGTCATCCTCGTGGCTAACGCCCGCAGTCGCTACCGCGATCCCGTAGAGCGCAACCTGCCGCGGCCGCAGCACCAGGGCTGGCGCTATGGCGACGGGGAGTTTATCTGGCCGGTGGCTGTGGATAGTACCCGTCTCAGTCAGGGTTTTCGGCATGGCCAGCACATGGCCATTGATCTGGCCGCTCCGGTGGGCACGGCTGTGCGGGCAGCAGATACGGGTGTAGTGATGAAGGCCGGCTGGAATGAAAGCGGTTATGGCTACCGCATCGTGATCGATCACGGCATCGACTACATCACCCTGTATGCCCATCTCAGCGAATATTATGTGCAGGCGGGGGATGTGGTGCAAAAAGGGGAGATCATCGGGGTGGTGGGGTCCACCGGCAATTCCACCGGCCCTCATTTGCATTTCGAGGTGCGGGATTACGGTTATCTCATCGATCCGCTGTTGGTTCTGCCACAGGTGGACGGGCTCAGCCGGCCTTAGTAACCGTCCGGCATTGGCCGCACATTGGAAATGTGCGTCTCAGGAGGCCAAATCCCCGCAGGGATTTGATGTGGTCAAGCGGAGGCTGAAATCTCTGCGGGGATAGAGGTGGGACGACGAATTCGCTTCGCCGCTGCCTGTCATTCTGAACGAGTTCTTCAGCCAACACACATCAAAAAGACACGCACTTGGACGCCGAAACGTGCATCACCAGGCCAATTCTAGCGAAGAATCTCGCCTTTCATGGGCGGCGAGACCCTTCACTGGCCTTTCGTGTTCATGTGCGTTGCGAGCTGGACCCGTTCAGGGTGACATAATAGAAAAAGGGTGTTTTCGCCAGACGCCAAAACGTCAGGGGCAGGCCTGTCGCCAGGCGTCCAGATCGCGGTGTTTCAGGATCGTGCTGAACCTCATCGTGGCAGACTGCGGACAGAAGTCGCCCAGGGTGATACCGGTGTCCGTATACTCGGCAGCGAAAACCGCCTTGCCTGCGGCCACGAATGGCTCTACATCCGCACACCATTCATCGGCAAAGCAGTCTTCCGTCAGCGCCCAATCGAAATGAGACAGTAGGTCGCCAACCTGATCGCCATCGTTCTTGAGCCCGATGGATAGGCCGCGGGCATGAGCCTCGTTGGCCAGCCAAATGTTATAGTTTCGCTGATCCTGGTAGCTCAGGGGAAAACCGGTGTCGTTGGTATAGCCGTCGATGTTGTCCGGCTCGATGCCGTCGAAGCCCTTGGCCTGACACTGATCCAGACGGGCCCGCATGATCGGCGCCAGCAGATCGATACGGCGGATGTCCAGCCATTTTTCTCCCGCCCACCCGGCGTAATCCTTGCCGATCACCGCGGCGGGGAACTGGTCGACATCGGGTCGCCAATCTTCCCAACTGCCCACACTGATGTAACAGATGACCTTGCGCCCTTGCGCCTGCAATGCCGCTACTGTACCGGCGTCGTTGTCGAAGAGGTCGATGTCGTACATGTCTACGTCAAACGACGAGTCGATTGACGCACCTCCGAGTTGCCACTGCCACGTAGTGTTGACAGCAGGCTTCCACCACCCTGGGGAAAAAGCGCCGAGACCTTTGAGGATAACAGGCAAGTAGATGCCGTGGATGACTGTCGCTGTCGAGGTGGGGCTGGCCGGCACTGTCGCGACGACAGTCGCCGTTGGTGTCGGGGTAGTGGTAGGAGGGTGGCTGGTAGCGGTCGGTGTGGGGGTGTTCCCCACCGGTTGCGTGGCCGGCTCGACGACCTCGAAGTTGGCGGTGGTGATCTGTGCCGTTGCCGGGTCCTGGCCGTTCGGCCACGGCCCGTAGGCAAAGGGAATCGACACCAACTCTCCATCCAATGCCTCCATCACGATCTGCCATTGGGTCTTGCCCGGGGGCAGTGGTGTGCCCGGGGCTTGGCCGATCAGGGCGTTGACTTGGTCGTCGGTCAGGTGGAGATCGGCCGTGGTAATATCCTCGGCATAGAAAGCGAACCCCCCGGCATTGTCCACCAAGTAGGCGCCGTAGGTGCGTAGCGCCGCCAGAAACATACGCGTGATCGGCGCCAACCGGGCTTCGTTGACCGAATTGCCCGCATCGTCCACGATGCTTTGCTTCAGGCGAATGCGTTGGCCGGCAGCCAGGGCGTGAGGATTCGTGCTGTAGAAATCGGTCTCGGTGGTTGATGCCGGGTAGAAGTAGTCGGACGAAAGGGGTTCGGAGGGGTCGCTACTAAGGTTGCGCGGCCCCGGGATGGCAAAGGCCAGGGCGTGGGCGATCGTTCCGCTCTCGACATCCTCGGGCAGGATCAGCCCGGCCAGCAGCGGTGGTCCCGTAGCACGGGCGCTGGAATATGTGTCCACGTTGGCCCCTGAGCCGCGCACATCGAAGAATTCAACCGCCCCCGCCTCCAGAATCGTGGTTCCGGTGTACCCGGCTCCCCGACTGGCGCACTGTGCGCTGCGTTGGGTCGTCGCCTGCCAGAAATCATAGGTCATGAACGTGCCGGGGTGGTAGAGCACCAGATGTCCGTCCGAGTCTGTGCCCTGGGGGATGGCGGGGCGCACCGTACCGGCGGGGGCGGGAACAGGCACCGGTCCGCCTAGCTGATCGATGCCGAATTTGGGACTGGGCCACTCCATGTTGCCCTCGTAGTCGCAGATCAGCACGTTCTGCTGCCCGGAGCCAGCACGAAAGATGGGGATGGTGTACTCGTCGTGGTTCACCCACATGACCGGGTACCAGTCCGCCGGCCCAGATGGAACTAGCCAGGTGGTGTCACCGTGCAACAGGCGATAGGTGGCGAGGACTTGCTGGTCGTTTTCGGACAAAACCGTCGCCCCGCCGGCCGTCTGATTCCAGGCGCTGTCCGGGGCGAACAGGGGCACGGGCAGCGTGAAATCGCGTCGTAGCAGCGGGTCGGTGGCGGTGTTGGCGGCCACATAGACGTTCATCTGATTCTTCTCGGCCTCGCTGGGGGTGGCGCCGTCATAGCCGTCCACGAGATCGATGTACGGGTAGCTGCCATCGGCCCAAACCAATGCCGCCGCCTTCTGATTGGTGCGGGTGGCGTCCCGAAAGGTGCCCGCTCGCGCCGCCGACGAGTCCTGAGCGTCCCAGGACACCACGGGACGTAGAACATATTCTGACGCATACCAGTCCACAGCAAAGGGATCGGTGCTGGCCAGCAACGCGTTCTGACGCACGGCGTTGCCGCTGGTGTTGTCGTCCGTTGCCACCCAGATCGCGTCCACTATGTTCAGGTCGGGGGCACGAACCAGGGCCATTTCCCGCCCGATCAGGCCGTAGTAACGATGGGCGCCACCGGTGTAGCCCCAGTAGAAGTCGTGCATGGCATCCCAACCGCCATAGCGCCGCTCCGTGTCGGATATGGTGACAAAGCCGATCAGGTTCTTCCAGGCGATGGTCGAGCCCGCCATGCCGTGTTTCTTGAGCACCGGCAGGTTGATGAAGGTCAGCCGGTTCGCATCGTAGCTGCTGCCATTCCACACCCCATAGCGCATGCTCACGGTGTGGCCGCCGGCGGTGCGGAACTTGGGATAAGAGAGTTCGTCTGTTCCTGTGGCCGCGGGGTCCTCCAGCAGGATGTAGGCATCGTTCATGTTGCCCCGTGCGTATTCGCCGGTGGGGAAGCCGCTGGCGCTAACGCTTCCGCCACTGATGAGGCTGTTGTTCAGATTATCCCAGTTGGAAAAGGAGACCGGGTGACCCAGGGCTTTGAAGGCGTTCACCACATCCTGATACGATTGGTTCTGGTCCTGGGCATTGGCGGGCGTGGTGTTCCAACCCGCATTCACATCTTGCGTGTTTTCGGCGATGACGATCTCGCCGGTGAAACCGTCCGGGTGCTGCAGGATGCGCCAGATCAGGCCTTTGAGCACGTCGGTGTTGGTGGAGAGGCGACCACGCCCGTTACCGTCCCCCTGGCCGCCCCATTGGTCGTTGATCTTGATCACCACCACGTCATTCGCGCCCACGATGCCGGTGGCATGACCGCCTGTCTGGTAGAAGTAGTCGCCCCGCTTCTCCATCTCGTTGACCAAGCTGTCCACGCCGGCGTCGTGCAGGGCATAGCTGGGCGTATTGCAGGGCGCTGTGCCGGGCAGCGTACCACCCTCCAGACTGCACTCCGGCACCGGCACATCGGGTACGACGAACACGTTGGACACCGCCGTGGGGCTGGTCCAGCCAGGCAGGGCTGAGGGGCTGGCATAGGTGAGGGTCGGCGGCACCTGGCTGCTGGTCAGCACAACGGTGATCAGCAGCGCCAGGATAAACAAGCCGGCGCTGGTCGGCGTGACCCGGCGTCTGAGGCGGTGGTAGAGATGGGCGGTCCCGAGCAGCGAGGCCGAGTAGCCCAGAAATCCTGAGCTGTTTATCAGCGCCGCTCGCTGGCAGGGATAGACCAGGCGGCGGGGATTTCTTCCGCTGCGCAACAGGAGCCAGATCAGAGATCCGAGACCGATGATCCAGTATGTCCATTTCTGGGACCGAGAGCAGGGGGAGGGGTCATGATCTTCCATTCCTTTCTCCTGACGAGTGGCGTCGTGGGTACGGAATATGTCCTGCAACATAATACGAAACTGGCTACAAACTGGCTACAAGCCCGTTCTCGGGGACGCGGACCAGCGCCGAAAACGCGCATAAATAAAATCCGGTCAGTTATTCAGACGCCGGTAACTGATAACCGAAACGTAGCAAGGGCAAATACATCCCGATTGCCGGGGGACGGGTGGGGGACCGAGTGGGGGTGGGAGTAGGCGTGAAGGTGGCAGTGGGCGTGGGGCTGGGAGTGGGTGACGGTGTGGCTGTGGGAGATCTGGTCGGGGTAAAAGTGGGCGGCGGTGGAGAAGTGGGCGTAGAGGTGGGCTGGGGGGTAGGCGTGGGCGTGGATGTGGGTCGGGGCGTCGGCGTGTAAGATGGCAGGGCTGTGGCCGTGGCAGTAGGTACTGGGGTGGGGGTGGCGGTGGCCGACGAGCCACCCTGCCATTCGTAGGCGCCTATGTCGGGCTGGGCGTCGCGGGGATGACCGGCGATATCGATGGCGGGGGCGCCGCTGGCCGTACCGGCATCAATGGCAGGACTATCGGCGGTCAGTTCCATGCCCCAATGCTGGCCGGAAAGGGGGCCTGCCAGGAGAGGAGCGGCGGCCACATCGTGGGGGCCGGGTGTGTACTGGCTGAGTTTCAGGCGGTGATAGAGATTGTAATCCCCGTCGAAGCTCAGGCCCGAACATCCTTCCTGATAAAAGAGGAAAGTGAGATCGCCGGGATCGAAATAGTCTGTGTCACCCAGAAAGAGGTTGTTGCGGCCGAACAGGCTCTCATTGCCGTTGCAGGCGCCGCCCTCCCGCGGGGTGGCCATCACCAAGCCGTCGCCCTGGCCGTAAAAGGTATTGTTGATCAGCGTCACGGTTTCGCCCCCCATGAAGCTGACCTCGAGGGTGTTGCCCAAGGCACGGCAGGGATCGACGTTGTAGGTGAAGGATTGGCCGTCAAAGAAGGCACAGTTCCCCACCAGCACGCTGTTCTGCATGGTGGTCTGGCCCGTGACCTTGATGGGATTGCCGGCGTTGCCCTCGGCCCGTACCCGGCGCAGGGTGATGGTGCCACCCAGCGAGTGGTAGAGCAAGTCGAGACCGTCGGAGGTGTTGTGGGAGAATACCGAATCCTCGATGATCCAGTTGCCGCCCGTGGCACCGGTGCCCACGCCATCGCCATAGCCTCCGGCCGTCTGCGCCCAACAGCCGGCGGGCTGCTGGCCGGGCCAGGTCTCGGCACAGCCGTTCCATTCCACCGTCCAGCGGCGGAAAGTCATGGTGCCGCTGTTGCTGTCGGCGCCGTCGATGTCTCCATCCCAACCGACCCAGCCGTTCCCGGCCAGCCGTACTCGCTCCAGGGTCCAGTTTTGCAGGCGGCCAGCGCGAATACCGGCATCGGCCAGACCATGGATATCGAGGTCACGCAGGCTGACATCCGCGGCATCCTGGGCATAGAGCCCCGTGCCCGCCCAGTCGCCATAGGGAGTGCTATCGCGATTGCAGGCCAGGCCACCGCTGTGGAATTCCACGCAGCCGGCATGGTCGGTGATCTCCAGGCAGGCGATCTGCACATGGCTGCTGCCGCTGAGATCGAAGATATGATCGGCGCGCTCCGTGCCCCACAGCTCGGGCGGATGGGCGCAGCCGCTGTCCCAACCGGCGCCGAGGATGCGGGTGGGATGGGCGGCGTCGGGGCCGGAGGGAATGGGGGGCATGGTGCAGCCCCAGGGATAATAAGGGGAGCAACTGTCGCCGTCACCATCGGCCTCGGGGGCGCCATAGCCCATGCGATAGGAACCGGGAGCGATGATCAGGGTGTCGCCACCGTGGATGCGGGAGGGGCCGTCGGGGGGCAGGGCACGGAAGGGATGATCCCAGGCGCAGGGCTGGGTCGTGCCGCTGCCGGGATAGGAGGCATCGACGAGACCGGTACACTGGCTGGCCGAACCGCCGTCCGGACGCACGTAGTAGGTGGGATCACCCTGCATCAGCGATGGCCGCGCTCGGTTCCGGCCCCAATAGGTTTGGATCACCTGCATCAGGGCACTGGTAGCCACATCGGCATGATGATCGGGATCTGGCCCATGCCGAAAATTGAAGGCATCCACCTCGGCGGCGTACGGCGGCCAGACGCTCTCCCACAGCCACAGCGTGTAGTTGAGTCCCCGCTGCTCGAAAAGATCCATTTCGTCGTCCATAAAGCGGTCGGCGTTCGGTTCCCAGCGCATGAGGCCGTATTCGTTGACGGCCACCGGCACATGATGACTGGCGACAAAGGCGTCTACCGTGGCCAGCAGGTTTTGTTGCCAGGCGCGGTTTACCTGCTCGGGGATACCGTCTTCGTTTCCGTCGAAAACGCCGGGGTAGCTGTTGGTCAGATCGGGCGGCTCTTGGTGAGTGTAAACCATGGGCGCGTATTGATGCACGGTGTAGATCGTGCGTTGGTCGGTCGTAGGTTGCAGATAGGGCAGCCATTCCACGGCGCTGTAGGCGTTGCCCCCCACCAGGATCGGGGTGGCGGGGTCCACTTGGCGAATGGCGGCGATAATACGCGGGAAGAACTGATTCCAATCGTACAGCGTGCCGCCGTAGCGGGCATAAAACTCATCGGTATCCCAGATGTCGAAAAGCGGGCCATCGGGATAAGCGCCGACTTCATTACTGTTGGGCTCGCACATCAAATCGTAGCCAACGACAACGGGATTATCTTTGTATTTTTGGGCAGTATAGCGCCACATGGCGCCCCAGGCATCCTGAGCGGCCTGATCGTTCCACACACGATTGTTGTAGTAACGGGGGGGAAACCAACCGTCGACAGGATCGCTCACATTGTCCTCACCGATAAAAGCCCAGAACTCACTGCGGCCCGGCCCCGTGCGGAAGGTGATGATCGCGAACATATCGGCTTTGGCGATCATGCTCAGCAGGCGATCCAGGTTTTGCTCGGCGGCCGGATCGAGCACGTAGGGCGGGGTTTCGCTAAAAAGGCCGGGATGGGAGATGTTGACTACGTTGGCGCCCATGGCAGCCAGGCGGTCGAAATCTGCCTGGGTGTAGGGGGGGCCGATGGGGCCATCGCCCATGAAGTCCTCACCATCCAGATCGAGATAAACACGGCGCTGGTAGACGTTGGCCCCGCGCAGTTGCGTGCCCTGCGTCCACAGCGACCATTTGTCGGCGTTGGCGGCGAGGGGAGCAGAGATGCGCCACAAGGAGGCCGGGGTGTCTTCATCCTGCCCCAGATGCGATTCGAAAGCGATCCAGCGGCCGTCAGGCGACCACGACGGGGCACCGTCTTCGTGCGTGGCATCGCCAGTGACGCGGGTGGGCTCGCCCCCAGCGGCGGGAATGACGAAGATGTTGGGGGTGGGCAGGGTGCCGTGATCGCTAGAGTAGACGATGCTTTGGCCGTCGGGCGACCAGGAGGCGTCGGTATCGCTGGCCGGATTATCGGTAACATTGACCAGACCACTGCCATCGGGAGCGATGGTGTAGATGTCCCAATCGCCGCCGGGCAGATTGCGCCGCTGGAAGAGAATGTGCTCGCCCGTGGGGGACCAGTTGGGCTGGCGGTCGTCGAGCTCAGCGCCACCGCTCAGTTGCGTCAAAGCCGTGCCATCGGCCCGCACTTTCCAGATTTCACCCACACTGCCATCTTCGCTGGGGCCGGGATGATCGGCCTCGAACACGATCCATTGGCCATCGGCTGACCAGGAGGGTTCGATGTACCAGGGCGGGCCGCTATGGGTGGA
This sequence comes from Chloroflexota bacterium, assembly GCA_013152585.1. GTDB lineage: Bacteria > Chloroflexota > Anaerolineae > J102 > J102 > JAADGC01. The sequence continues at coordinate 638 of JAADGC010000062.1, read as the reverse complement.
GATGCGGCTGAAGTCGCTGCCATCGGCGGCGATACGCCACAGGTCATCGGCCTCCAGGCGGTCGGAGGCGAAGACGATGCGGTCGTTTTGAGCATTCCAGGCCGAACCGGGCAGGTTGACGTTGTCCTGATCTTCCGCTGGAGTGAGGCGGGTGGTGGTGCCTGTGGCCAGATCGAGCAGGAAGAGGCCGGCCGGACCGACATTGTAGCCGTTCTCGAAGCGGGTGAAGATGAGGAAACGGCCGTCCGGCGAAAAGGCGGGATTCTGATCACTGGCGCCGGTTGGCGGAGTGAGCAGGGGAATAGCACCATCGGCGCGGGCGCCTACGGTGGCGGCAGATGGTACCAGCGGGATGGCTGTGGCAGGATTCGCCGTACCGCAACTAAGGAGTATGAAGGCGAGGGTAAAGAGGAGGGTGCGGAGAAAGGGACGATGTTTGGTCATAAGGCGAATTCTCAATCAAAGAGCAGGCAGTTAAGTGAGGGGAAGACCCCCCACCCGGCCTCCCCCCGTCCGCTGTTTCGGTGATGTGGCGTGGCGGGAGGGGCAGAGTTCTGCGAGGGATGACGGTGTTTGGGTTGAGGAAGACCCCCCACCCGGCCTCCCCCCGTCCGCTGTTTCGGTAATGTGGCGTGGCA
>JAADGC010000068.1 GCA_013152585.1 Chloroflexota bacterium | reverse complement strand
AGAGTCGGCGAAGGCCGACTCCTGGCCGCAGGCCTGAAGAGCCTGACTTTCAGTCAGCGAGAGCAAAACGAAAGGTCATTTCTAGACGTTCGCTGAGTGAAGCGAAGGAGCTACAAAGGGAGGATGGGGATCAGGGGACGGGCAGCAAGATTTGCACAAAGGCGGCGCCTGTGTGCAACGCCGCCTTATTTGCCGCCAAAAGATGCTGATGTCGTGCCGGCAAATGCTCGGCCAGCGCTTTTTCGATGATGTCCAACGGCAGCAAATCGGTGGCGCCCAGCAGCGCTCCCAACATGACCACATTCGCCAGACGTATGTTGCCCTGTTCGGAGGCCATGTCGTTGGCCGGAATCATGACGGTATGAATGTCGGCACGTCGCGGCGGCTTTTGCACCAGCGAGCTGTTGATGATCAGCAGACCGTTTTTCTTGACGATGGTCTCGTACTTGCCGGCCGAAGGTGCGTTCATGGCCACCACCATATCGGGGTGGCGCACCAGGGGCGAGCCTATGGGGCTATCCCCGACGACAACCGTGCAATGGGCTGTGCCCCCGCGCATCTCTGGCCCATAGGACGGAATCCAGGTGACATGCTTGCCGGCATCGGCCGCGGCATAGGTGAGTAATTGACCAGCAAACAGGGCTCCCTGTCCGCCAAAACCAGAAAACAGTACAGATTTTTCCATGATGGATGGCTCCTGTTCGCCCACCCCATCGCCGATGGGATGGGCAGAGCGTGGGACTAATGTTTCTTGAGTTCTTCGTGAATTTTGAACTCACCCAGCGGGTACTCGGGCATCATTATGTCGCGGATAAAATCCATGGCTTCACTGGGATCGATGCGCCAATTGGTGGGACAGGTGCTTAACACCTCGACAATGCCTAATCCCAGGCCTTTGATCTGGGCATCGAATGCCAGCCGAATTGCTTTTTTGGTGCGGCGAATTTCGGCCACCGAGTGCAAGGAACGGCGGGCGGCGTAGGCAACGCCGGGCATCATAGCCAGCATCTCGGTGAGGTGGATGGGGGAGCCTTGCAGTTCGACGTTGCGGCCATAAGGGGACGAGGTGGTGACCATGCCTGCGGGCGTGGTAGGAGCCATCTGGCCGCCGGTCATGCCAAAGACGGCATTGTTGACGAAGATGACGGTCAGTTTTTCGCCGCGGGCGCAGGCGGCCAAAATTTCGTTGCCGCCGATGGAGGCGATATCGCCATCGCCCTGGTAGGTAAACACCACTTTGTCCGGCATCGTGCGTTTGATGCCGGTGGCCATGGCGGGGGCGCGGCCATGGGCAGCTTCGGTGCCGTCGAAATTGAAGTAGTCGTAGGCGAACACAGCGCAGCCCACCGGCATCACGCCAATGATGCGCTCGCGCACGCCCAGTTCATCGATGACTTCGGCAATCAGGCGATGAATGATGCCATGGGTGCAGCCAGGGCAGTAGTGCGTTTGCGTTTCGGCCAGGGCCTCGGGGGCCTGATACACCAACTGCATGCCGTCCAGCGTCGGTGGGGCAGAAGTTGTTTGGGTGGGAATCGTATCGATAGTCATGGGGTTCACACTCCCGTTGAGTGAGCTATTTCAGGCCGGCACCGCAGAGGGGCTGGCCTGAGGATGTTCGACCGTTTCGATCAAGGTGCGCAGCGCCGGCAGGATGTCGTCGGGCAGAGGAATCGTGCCGCCCATGCGCCCGACAAAGTGTATAGGTACACGTTCGTGGGTGATGCGTTGCACGTCTTCCAACATCTGCCCGGCGTTCATTTCGACGACGAGAATGCCTTTCACGGTTTTCGATAGGGCTGCGAGTTGCTGTTCGGGATAGGGCCAGAGGGTAATGGGGCGGAACAGACCCACCCTGATACCGGCGGCGCGTGCCTGGCGCACGGCTGATTTTGCGATGCGTCCCACCGTGCCAAAGGCAACGATGAGATAATCGGCATCCCCTATCATCATGGTTTCGTAGCGCACTTCATCCTGGCGGATCAGGTTCAGTTTTTGCTGAAGCCGCAGGTTCAGGGCTTCCAGTCTTTCGGCGCCGAGATACAACGACGAGATGCGATTCGGTGGCCGATTCTTGGCCCCGGTCAGCGCCCAGGCCGGGCGTTCGGCAGGCCATATTTTGAAAGGTGGCATTTCCAGCGGTTCCATCATCTGCCCCAGGGAACCATCCCCTATCAAGGCCACGATGTGTCGGTACTTAAACGCCAGTTCAAAGGTGATCTGCATCAAATCCACGGCTTCCTGCAGGCTGGAGGGCGCCAGCACAATGGCGTGATAGTCTCCATGGCCGGAGGACTTGACCATCTGGAAATAGTCACCCTGGCTGGGCTGAATGTTCCCCAGCCCGGGCCCGCCGCGCATGATATCGACCAACACTGCCGGCACTTCGCTGGCGGCAATATAACTCAGGCCTTCTTGCATGAGGCTGATGCCTGGCGATGAGGACGAAGAGAGCACCCGCACGCCGGCACAGGCGGCGCCGTACACCATGTTGATAGCACCGATTTCACTTTCGGCCTGCAAGAAGACCAGGTGCAACTCGGGCATCCGTCGCGACATGTATTCCAGTAGTTCGGTTTGGGGCGTGATGGGGTATCCGAAATAAGCTTCGGCGCCGGCACGTAAGGCGGCTTCGGCCAGGGCTTCATTCCCTTTCCACAGTTGTTTTGTCATCATATCCTCCTGTCAGGCGGCGCGGGCGTGTTTGTGTGAAGCCTGGCGATATACGGTAAAAACGACATCCGGACAAACCACGGCACATATTGAGCAGCCTGTGCAATGATTTTCAGACTCATCGAGCACAACGGGATGATACCCGCGTGCATTATAATCGCTGACAAGATGCAGTACATGCTGCGGGCAGGCGTGCACGCAAAGCTCACAGCCTTTGCAGCGATTGGTAGCAATCACGACTGTTCCAGTAATAGCCATAGCAATACCTCGTGTATGGGATAATTTTATTAACAGGGGATCATCACTGATTCCCGTTTATAAACACATAAAACCCTCACCTCAGACGCGCACACGCGCTCCATCCAGTGATGAAACGGAGTGTGAACCGGGGAAGGTTGCAACAAAGCATCTTCATTGATGCAAGGCATATCATGAAACTTATTATTGCACAAAATACGAAAAATTGCTATGATCTTTAACAGTTGCAGATATATCATCTGTCGTCCCCTATTCATTCTTTTGGCATGGTTCGAAAGAGCCATTTTGCATCTCAGCAAATTTGTCGTCGAATGGCTGTCAAGCTACAGAAGTACACAAAAATCCTGATTCTGCTGTTTTCGGTGCCTTTCCGTGTTATTCTGTGGCCGTTTTTCTGGCAGCCTTTGCTAAGATAGCTGTGGGGAAAAGGAACCATGCCATTCTTTTTTATGAGGAGAACCATCATGGCTTTGCAGTACAAGATCAGCGGCACTACCCTGCCAGTCGTCACCATCGAACTCACCCCGGGCGTCATCGTTTATTCGGAATCAGGGAGCATGAGCTGGATGAGTGGCAATGTGGACATGGATACCAATACCGGAGGCGGCTTGGGCAAGATGTTCAAGCGGGCCGTCTCAGGTGAATCTCTGTTCGTCACGGATTATTCGGTGCCGAGTGGCAGTGGCATCGTCGCCTTTGCCTCCGAATTCCCCGGCAAGATCGTCGATCTGCATTTGCAGGCGAATGAATCCGTGATCGTGCAGAAAGATGCTTTTATGTGCGCCGAAAAATCCGTGGACCTGGATATCCATTTTAGCAAGCGCCTGGGCGCCGGCTTTTTTGGCGGTGAAGGCTTTATCCTGCAAAGACTCACCGGTGCCGGCGATGCTTTTGTGGAATTCGATGGCGAGATCGTCGCTTACGATCTCAAGCCAGGGCAGATCCTGAAGGTGGATACCGGACACGTGGCCATGTTCGAACCCACGGTCGAATTTAACGTGACCATGATGCGCGGCTTTAAGAATATCCTCCTGGGAGGAGAAGGCCTGTTTTTGGCCACCCTGCGTGGCCCGGGCAAAGTCTGGTTGCAAACCATGCCTCTGATGAAACTGGCCAACAAGATTTTTCAATACCTGCCGCGCCGCAAGGGCGGCAAGGGCGGCCCCAGTGGCGGCATGAATATCGACCTCGGCAGCTTGCTGGGCGGAGACTGAGAGTGGTTATCTGTGCGAGGCCAGCAGGCGGCGGGCGATCACCAGGCGGTTGATTTCGCTGGTGCCCTCGCCGATAAGCATGAGGCGGTTGTCGCGATAGATGCGCTCGACGGGGAATTCGGCACTGTAGCCGTAGCCGCCGTGAATCTGGATGGCCTCGAAGCAGACTTTGTCGGCCATTTCGGTGGCGAAGAGCTTGGCCTGGGCGGCGATTTGGGCGTAGGGCAGGCTCTGGTCTTTCAGCCAGGCGGCGCGGTACACGCTCCAGCGGGCGGCGTCGATCATGGTGGCCATGTCGGCAATCTTGAACTGAATGGCCTGCAAGTTGGCGATGGGGGCGCCGAAGGCCTGGCGCTCCCGGGCGTACTTCACGGCTTCTTCGAACGCGGCCTGGGCCAGCCCCACGCTGAGGGCGCCGATGCCGATGCGCCCGCCATCGAGCACGGTCAAAGTCTGTTGCAGACCCCGACCTTCTTCTCCTACCAGATAGTCGAGCGGCACCCGCACGTCTTCCAGGGTGACGGCGTGGGTCTTGCAACCGTGCAGGCCCATTTTGCGCTCGGCGGCATGGATGATCACGCCGGGGGTGTCGGTGGGGACGGCGATCATGCTCAGGGAATGAGAACCACCGGCGGGGTCAGTACGCACGAGGAAAACGATCACGCCGGACACCGAGGCGTTGGTGGTCCACATTTTAGCGCCGTTGATCCGCCATTGGTTGCCGTCTTTCTCGGCCCGGGTGCGCACCCCCCCCTTGAGGTCGGAGCCGGCACCCGGCTCGGTGAGACTGAGCGCACCCAGGATCTCGCCCGTGGCCAGACGGCGCAAGAATTTCTCTTTGAGCAGGTCGCTGCCAAAAAGGATGAAAGGGGCGCAGGCCAGGCCCAGATGCGCCTCGACCGTGAGGGCGGTGGAGCCGCAGCCCCGGCCCAATTCCTCGAAAAGGATGGCGGTGGAGACATAGTCGGCGCCGGCGCCGTCCCATTCCTCGGGCACGTTCAGGCCCAACAGGCCCAATGGCCCCATTTTGGCAATGGTTTCCCGGGGAAATTTGTGTTCGCGGTCGACCTCCGCTGCCCGCGGCTTGACTTCTTTTTCCACAAAGTCACGGACCATTTCCTGCAAAAGGCGTTGCTCTTCGTTGAGCTGGAAGTTCATTATGGGGCTCCTTGGTGTGGATTTGTGATGGGGAAGGAAAATTTCTCTCGCAAAGGCGCAAAGGACGCTAAGTTTTATTATTTCTTTGCGTGCTTTGCGCCTTAGCGAGATATTTTTCTACCGCGCTGGCGCCATACGCCGGAGCTCTTCCACGACCTCCGGGTTGACGAGGGCGCTGAGGTCGCCGGCGGGCTGGTCGAGATAGGCGGCGCGCAATACACGGCGCATGACCTTGGCGTTGCGCGTTTTGGGCAGGTCGGGCACGAAGATGATGTCCTGCGGCTTCAGGGCTTTGCCCATCTGGGCACTGACCAAAGCCCGGAGTTCGGCCGCCAGTTCGGGTGTGGGATCAAAGCCCGGGGTCAGCACCACGGCGCAGACCAGGGCCGAGCCTTTGACGGCATGAGGCACGCCGATGGCGCCCGCTTCCAGCACCGCCGGGTGCCCCACGAGGATACTTTCGACTTCGGCCGGGCCCAGGCGCTTGCCCGCCACCTTGATGGTATCGTCTGAACGGCCGAGGATGTACCACTGATCGTCTTTGTCGACGGCGGCAAAATCGCCATGCACCCACACATCCGGGAAACGGCTCCAGTAGCTTTGGATGTAGCGCTCGGGGTCTTTCCAGAAACCGCGGGTCATGCCGATCCAGGGTTCACGGATCACCAGTTCGCCCACGGCCCCGCGCAGGGATTGGCCACTGTCATCCACGACATCGGCAGCCATGTCGATGTTGGGGCCGGAGAAGGCCATGGGTTTGAGCGGCGTCACCACATTGCCCATGAGGATGCCGCCGGAGATCTCGGTGCCGCCGGAGTAGTTGATGATGGGGCGCTTGCTTTCGCCCACGACCTGGAAGAGCCACATCCAGGGGTCGGGATTCCAGGGCTCGCCCGTGGAGCCGAAGGCGCGCAGGCAAGAGAGATCGTGGTGTTTGACCGGCGCTTCGCCATGCACCATCAGGGCCCGGATCAGTGTGGGTGAGACGCCGAGATGGGTGATACCGTGCGCTTCCACCAGCTTCCACAGGCGTTCGACGTCGGGATAATCGGGGGCGCCGTCATAAAAGACCATGGTGCTGCCCAAGAGCAGGGTACCGAACACCTCCCACGGTCCCATCATCCAGCCCATGTCGGTCATCCAATAGAGGACGTCGTCCTGCCGCAAATCGAGGCCCATGGCGATATCGGCGGCGGCCTTGACCGGGAAGCCGCAATGGGTATGCACGGCGCCCTTGGGCCGGCCCGTGGTGCCCGATGTGTAGATGATCATGATCAGGTCTTCGGCATCGGTGCGGGCGGTGGGGGCAGCAGTATCCTGTTCGGGGATGAGCTCGTGCCACCAGTGATCGCGGCCCGGCTGCCAGGGGATGTCGGTGCCCACCCGGCGATGCACGATCACGTGCTGGACCGTAGGCGCCTGCGCCAGAGCCTGATCAGCGATGGATTTCATGTCGACGACGCGGCCACGGCGATAGGCGCCGTCCGCGGCAAAGAGGGCCTTGGCGCCGGCATCGGCCAGGCGGGTGGCCACGGCGCCGGCGCCATAACCGGAAAACAGGGGCAGGATGATGCCGCCGATCTTGGCGATGGCCAGCAAGGCGATGGCGATTTCCGGAGTCATGGGCATGTAGAGGCCGATGGCATCGCCTTTGCCCAGGCCCAGGCTGCGCAGGGCGTTGGCCGTACGATTGACTTCGCTCGTGAGCTGACCATACGTGAGCGTGCGCGTGGCTCCTTCTTCGCCTTCCCAACGCAGGGCAATTCTGTCTTCCTGCGGCGTGCCCATCCATTTGTCCAGGCAATTGTGCACGATGTTCATCTCGCCGCCCAGGCACCAGCGCGCCCAGGCTTTGCCTTTGGAGATGTCCAGAATCTGGCTGTAGGGTTTGTAGAACTGAATGTCGAGATGTTTCAGCATCTCAGCCCAGAACCAACCGACATCGGCAATGGCGGCCTCATGCAGCGATTGCCAGCTTGCAAAGCCATGCGCCTGCATAAAACGCTGTACATGACTGCCGTCGACATATTCGGGGGTGGGCTGCCAAACGATCTCGCCCCCAAACTCGAATTCAGACATCGTTGTCCTCCTATGTAGTGTGGTCGATTTATACGCGAGGAAAACACTCGCAAAGTCGCAAAGGACGCCAGGTTCTTCTGTTTTTCTTTGCGCTCTTTGCGCCCTTGCGAGAGATATTCTTTGGAAAAGTCAGAAACGCTGTCAGGCCGTGTAGACCAGCCCCAAAACCTGAGGCTCGCCCCACACGGCCCAGTTCCAGCGCGAATTACCCAGAGGATCGGTGATCAGTTGCAAGATTATGTCCTGCCCGGCCAGCGACGGCAGATCAAGCGTAAAATTCTCCCAGCCGACTTCACCTTTGAGATGGCTCCACAAGGGGCGGCCATTGATGCGTACGCGGAACGCGACCTGATTATCTTCGGAAAGCAGGGCGCCATCACGCACGCCCGTGGCAAAGTGCATTTTGAGGATGTCGATCTCCGCCGGCGCCGCGATCTGATATTCGAGCACGGAGACGCCCAGGGCCGGGGGATGCTGCCAGATGGCCTGGCGGATGATGCCGTTGCAGGTGGCGGCCGCGACCTTGATCTCCATGCCGGCCGGATCATCGGTGGCAGCCTGATTGGCTTGATGAAAATGCTCGATCAGGTCATACACCCACACCGTTTCTGTCCCCGCCGTGTCTTCCCAGACCGACGGCGAATGCCATTGTTCTTCCTGCCATTTGAGAAAGCTGATGTACTGCGAAAGCAGCATCAGGCTCTCTTCGGAAAGATCGGTAATACGCCGGGTGATGGCGTCGATTTCGTCTTGACGGTGCATGGGAGGAATCTGAGGAGGGGAAGGCGGGTTTTCTAAAGGGAAAGCCGCAGGTTTCCGGGCCTAGCGGTCTCCACCAGGCGAGACCTGCATAGGAAGAGACGACTACGGACTAATGACCAAGGACTATGGACTAATTCATTCTAACCCAAGCAAGCAAAAGCTCACAAACGCCGGTGTTCCGAAAATAGATCTCTCGCAAAGGGCGCCAAGAGCGCAAAGTTTTGTCTTTCTTTTTCCCCTTTGCGTCCTTGGCGACTTGGCGAGAGGTTTTTCTCCGTCCTGTGGGGCGTGACCACTCATGACGACTGCTCTGGCAGGGGCTGCACCTGCACCAGCACGTCGTAAAAAGTGGGGCTGCCACCCATGTCGGTCTCATCCTGGCTGGTGAGTTGGTTGACGTTGCGCCGGTCGGGGCTGAGTTTGTTCCACCAGATGGTGGGGGCGAGGACGACGCCGGGAAGGAGGTCGGTCGTCATCCGCGCCCTGAGCTGCACCCGACCGCGATCGTTGCTGACGAGTACGGTGTCTCCCTCTGCAATCTTGCGAGGCGCAGCATCATCAGGATGAATCCACAACAAGGGCTCTCCTTCGCGGCGGATAAAGCGTTCGAGATTGGCGAAGGTGGTGTTGAGGAAGTTGTGCGCAGGAGGAGAAATGAGAAGCAACTGCGGATTGCGAATTGCGGATTGCGGATTGGAAATTGGGGATGAAGAAATCTCTCGCAAAGGCGCAAAGTCGCAAAATTTTCTGTCCTTTGTGCGGATTGTGGATTGCAGAGTTGGGGATGAAGACTTCTCTCGCAAAGGCGTAAAGTCGCAATGTTTTCTATTCTTTGTGAGGATTGTGGATTGCGGAGTTGGGGATGAAGACTTCTCTCGCAAAGGCGCAAAGGACGCAAAGTTTTCTATCCTTTGTGTTCTTGGCGCCCCTTCGGCTACGCTCAGGACATGCTTGGCGAGAGGCTGAGGGGATTCCGATTGGTCGGGACCTTGCAACCAATTCGGGGGAGTCCAGGCGGGGAGGGGATCGAAACCGTCGTCGGCCATGCGCTGGCTATAGAGCTCGCACTTGCCGCTGGGCGTGGGGAAGTGGCCATCGGCAAAGGGCAGATAGGGTTGGGGGAGGTCGATGCGGGCGAAGCCCTCGTCCAGCAGGCGCTCCCAGGTGATGCCGTTCATGGTGGGATGATTCTGGGCGGCGATGAATTCCTGCAGGATCTCGGTATCGCTCTGACGGAAACAGGGCTCGTCGTAACCCAGGGCCGCGGCCAGGCGCCGGAAGATCTCGCTGTTGGGCAGGGCCTGGCCCAGGGGGGCGATGGCGGGACGATTGAGGGCGAGGATGTGGTGGCCGTAGGGCTTGAGGATGTCCCAGTGTTCGAGCTGGGTGGTGGCAGGGAGCACGTAGTCGGCGTAATCGGTGGTGTCGGTGGGAAATTGTTCGAGGACGATGGTGAAGAGGTCGTCACGGCGCAGGCCCGCCAGCACCACGCTCTG
>JAADGC010000212.1 GCA_013152585.1 Chloroflexota bacterium | reverse complement strand
CGATTCACCGCTGTCACCTGTCAAAGGCGGTGTTGACAACGCTGGCTTGTGAGTTGTATCCTCAGGCAAGGGCAAATTCCACGCCTTAATTCCCACAGGAGCAAGTCTCGCTGCCCGGCTTCGTTCAACAAGAGATTACCTGTCTGCAACAGGCAGATGTGGCGGCTTTTTCTACTCTCGACGATTGGGGATCATGCTTGTTGCCCCCGCTCAACATGGGCTTGACGCGTGCTGGCCGCGCCACATCAATCCTTAATTCGTTAGCTGGCAATCTTTGAAAATGCAGATTTTGCTCTCATTCACTTCTGGTGTACAATAATCTTATGAACGAGATAGTAGCAGGTGAGATGATTTCGGTTGATAAAGAGCGGTTATTGGAGCTTTGCCGCCAATATCACGTCGCGTCACTTAAGGTTTTTGGTTCAGTAGCCCGCGGCGAAGAAAGAAGCGATAGCGACATAGATATTTTGGTTCGTTTTAGTCGTCCGTTGAGCCTATTGACTTTGGTCCGGCTTGAGCGCGAATTGAGCGAATTGATGAAAAAAAAAGTAGATTTAGTGACGGAACAAGCGATAAGTCCCTATATTCGCTCATCAGTATTGGCGAGTGCGCGGGAGATATATGGGCCGCCACGATGATGTGATGTATCTGCGGCATATATACGATGCCACAGAAAATATCCAGAGGTACTTGCAGGGAGTGGGAAAAGAGGAATTCGGTCGGACGTCCTTGCTGCAAGATGGTGTCATCCGGCAATTGGAAATCATAGGGGAAGCAACGAGACATCTGTCAAAATCATTGCGGCAACAATACACGGAAGTGCCGTGGCAAGATATAGCTGGCATGAGAGACAAATTGATACACGATTACTTTGGGGTAGATATTGATACGGTGTGGCTGGCGGCAACGGAAGACGTTCCGGAGCTGAGCGAGAAAGTCAAGGAGATATTGAGCGATTTTGGGGTTGAAGTTTGAGAGCAAATGCCCGCCCAATTGCGGTCGGCGGGGGCCTCGCAACCCCCGCCGCCGTTCCCGAACCGTGCGTGATATCCTTCGGCTTCGCTCAGGACAAGCTCTCTCCACACACCGCTCTTCGTACGATTGGTCCTTGTCGCTGTGACAACGTATGGCCTGAACCGGAAAAAGCTGCTGCCGATGGTGCCTTGCGGGCGGGCGGCAGGAGCTGAAATCGACGCCGATTCGTCGATTCCACTTGTCAAAGGCTGTTTTGACAACGCTGGCTTGTTGATTGTATCCTCAGGCAAGGGCGAATTTCACGCCTTAATCCCCAAGGGAGCAGGGTTCGCTTCCCGGCTCAGTTCAACAAGAGATTATGTGGCGGCTTTTTCTGCTCCTGCTCTCGACGGTTGACGCTCATGTTTGTTGCCCACGCTCAACGTGGTCTCGGCGCGTGCTGGTCGCGCCACATCAATCCTTAATTCGTTATACCCAATGAAGCAGAATCAGGATTTACATATGAAAGAACGTGCAGGACGAAATCGTACATTGACATGTGCGCCTAAGGAATTAGAAGAGCTTTCCAAAGAGCTATTAGTGCTGAAACGATCTGTAAACGTTGAGGATATTAATGGAAAGATTATCAATCAAGATATTTTCACGGCAATAAAGTATTTGCCTGCAGAGTTTGTAGATCTTTTAGTGCTCGATCCGCCATACAATATTTCAAAAAACTACAACGGGAATCTATTCAGGGCAAAAGAGAAAGAAAAGTATGGCGAATGGTTTGAGAGCGTGCTGGAGATAATGCTCCCAATCTTGAAAAAAACTGCAACGATATATGTTTGTTCTGATTGGAAAACATCTATGATTATTGCGCCGATATTGGAGAAAGTTTTTCATGTTCAGAATAGAATAACGTGGGAAAGGGAAAAGGGTCGAGGAGCGAAAAGGAATTGGAAAAACAATACAGAAGACCTTTGGTTTTGCACAAAATCAAAAGAATATTATTTTGATGTAGAAGCCGTAAAACTAAAAAAACGAGTTATTGCGCCTTACAGAACACCAGACGGAAAACCAAAAGACTGGATGGAAAGCAAGACCGGTAATTATAGGTTAACTCACCCTTCAAATATATGGACAGATATTTCCGTTCCATTCTGGTCTATGCCGGAAAACACCGATCATCCCACGCAAAAACCTGAGAAGCTTATTGCAAAGCTTATTCTTGCCAGCAGCAAGGAAGGGGATTTTGTTTTTGATCCGTTTTTAGGAAGTGGAACGACAGTTGTTGTAGCAAAGAAACTCAATCGACGATTCTCTGGGGTTGAGTTAAACAATGAATATTGTTGTTGGGCACAAAAAAGGCTTGTTCGTGCCGATAATGATAATTCTATTCAAGGATATGCAGATGGAGTATTTTGGGAGAGAAATACACTGAATGATCAACCAAAGAAGAAACCTGCTAAGGCTAACAGACAACTGCAGGCAACATTGCTATGAAATCAAGTTTCTTTTACGAAGGACACTATCTTTCTGTTGCAGGTCAGATAAGAGATTACCTAAATTCTCGGCCAGATTTTTTGTCAGCTCAAACATCCCGAAGTACGCGTGCAGTTGGTGATGCTGTTGAATCTTTAATAGCGGATAAATTTGATGAGTTTCTAGGAGAATGGTGCGCCGAATATTCCTCAGACTTTGCTAGACGTGCAATGGCGGACTTGGCTTTTAAGGATAAAGAAAGCTTTTATTGTGTGGTAGATGTAAAGACTCATCGTGAAGACACTAAGTTTAATATGCCAAACCTGACTTCTGTGGAAAGACTTTCCAGGTTTTATGAGGATGATAAAAATGTTTTTGCGCTAATCATGGTTAAATACTCAATTGAAGGGATGGCTGTTCATGTGAGCGAGGTGGTGTTTTCTCCCATAGAGTTTCTAGGATGGGATTGCCTAACTGTTGGCGCATTGGGGTGGGGACAAATACAGATAGCAAACTCAAATAATATAACAATAAACCACGGTTATTCGCGACGTTCTTGGATGTTGTCTCTATGTGAAACAATGCTTGAGTTTTATCCGAAAGAAATCCTGAAAATAAACGAGAGAATTGGAAGCTTTCAAGATGTTAAGGCGCACTGGCAGAGTAGGGAAGATATTTGGGTATAACAAGAGATTACCTGTCTGCAACAGGCAGATGTGGTGGCTTTATTCTGTTCGATATTTTGGCTGTTAGCACGGTCGACGCGGAACGACTTCGCCTTGACGATGGAACTCCGTATCTAAAGTTCGGGCGGGGACCGGCATCAGTTGCCATGGCTACCTTGGAAGTTACATCGGACTTTTAAGCTAAGCGGGCGTCTATAAATGACCTCCCGTTTTGGTCTCACCGACTGGAAGTCAGGCTCTTCAGGCCTGCGGCCAGCGGACGGCCTACGTTACACCGACCGCTCTCTTCCCCTCTCTCTCCCACCGAATCACCCACCAAAAAAACGAAAACCCATTCGTTCCATCCTCCTATTCGATGTCATATTCTGCAGCATATGACATCGAATAATGGGATGAAACGAATCCCCCGCCGTCCGATCTTCGCCCCATGAAGGGTCGGCGCCGGCCGACTCCTGGCACAAAGCACCCCAAGAGCCCGAGCCTGCCCTCGAGCGCAGTGAAGGGGTCCCTCGGCCAGCAGCAGCCCTAAAAAGGAAAGTTATTCCTGGACGCTTACCAGGCGAGACGCTCGCTACGCCCGCACTTCGTTGGGCAATTTTGTGTATTTGAAAGAGGTGTTCTCCTGTGATAATATCACTGAAAAGAATATCATACAGGCGTCTGGCGAAAACGAAATCCGTCACCTATAGACGCATTTTCGGCCACAAATTGCACGAACCAGACGAATTATGAACAGCTTTTCACTTCTTTTTTCGTGCAATTCGGGTAATTCGTGGCAAAACAAAAAACGCCGGCGTCCAGGAGAAAAAGGATGAACATAATTCAACGCGCATTCACAAAAACGGTGGCTGAAAATGAAGATGAGTAATTCAGTCAAAATACGCACAGAAGAACGGATCAAACGATATGCAGAAGCCCATTTCGCTGGTCGATATACGCGGCTTGATATTCGATTTCGTGGTCATTTCTGCTATGTAGATGCTTATACGGAGCCAGAGCCGCCAGGCCCAAACTGGCCACCACCAAACTGGGCGGAAAGTCGAGAAGACTATCTGGAACGGCTTCGCAACACACCGTACCATCTTTTTCGACTACGCTATTGGGGTGACGAGACAAGATGGGGATTAGCATTTTACAGTTATGCGCAAGAGAAGTATGAAAAGTCGGTATTTCCGACAGGAGAATTTTTGGGGACACCAGAAGATGCCTTTCAAACTGCGGGAGAATTTCATCTCTGATACTGGAGAGATCAGTGGACATCAGTTTCTTGCTTAAGGGTCTCATCATCGGCTTCTCGATTGCTGCCCCCGTGGGGCCGATCGGGGTATTGTGCATACGCCGCACACTGAGCAATGGCCGTACATCTGGCCTCGTCTCTGGTCTGGGAGCCGCTACGGCTGACGCAATCTATGGCAGCATTGCCGGATTCGGCCTGGCTTTCATTTCAAACTTCCTGGTCAGTCAACAAATATGGTTACGCCTTATCGGCGGCGTGTTTCTTTGTTATTTGGGTCTAAAAACCCTGTTGGCGAAACCCGCAGAACAAGTAATCTCAGACAAAAGGAATGGTCTCGTTGGTGCTTATGGCTCAACCTTCTTTCTAACGCTCACAAACCCGATGACAATCATTTCTTTTGCGGCGATATTCGCCGGCCTGGGTTTGGCCAATACAAGTAGAAACTATGTGTCAGCGGTAGTTTTAGTCTTGGGCGTTTTCATTGGCTCAGCCCTGTGGTGGCTCATTCTGAGCGGTGGTGTCGGCATATTTCGAGAAAAGTTCAACTCCCACGGATTGCAATGGGTCAACGGTATCTCAGGCGCAATCATCACCGGATTTGGTTTGTTTGCTCTCCTGAGTACTGTATGAGGGGAGTGTGTCTGCGCCGGGGTACAGACCCGCGGCGACTGGCGACCACGGGCTGGCAAGGCCCGAGCGTAGCACGCAACACGAAACCACACGCCCCCTACACCGGCACACCAACAGGCGCCAGGTGCTCCCGGACGCTGCGGGTCTGCCAGGTCAAAAACAGGGTCTCGGATAAAAAGGCCAGCATGGTGGCGCCGGCGGCCAGATAGATGCCCGGAACCGCTAAGAATCGCATCCCCAACAACATGCTCCCCACCAGCACACTGACATTGACCGCCACGGCCAACGTGATCAACCGCGTGCGTCGCAGTTGTACCAAAATGCCCCGCTGCCAGGCAATGAACACCGCACAGGCAGCCAACAGGCTCAGGATTAAGGTCGAGGGCCGGGATAAAGCGACCAAATCGGGGCTGAGGCCGGAAATGCGCCCATACCAGATGTCGTTGAGCGGGGTTGCGGCCAGCAACAAGAATAGCCCGCTGGTAACCGTCGCCAGCGTGATGGCAAAACGCTTCAACGCCCGGTGGGTCGCTTCGTCCTCAAGCAGAGCCACCACCACTTCCTGGTAGGCGAAGCCCACACTGCGGAAGATAAAGGCCAGCGACATCAGCACCGGCCACAGGGCCAGCGATTCCAGGGGCAACAAGGCCCGGCTCAATCCGAATGTCAACAGGGGCCGACCGATGAAGTTGATAGTGTTAGTGAGGGCCAGGGGGATGTAGAAATCGAGGAGGGCGCGCAAACTGATCTGCGATGACGCCGGCTCTGCGCCGCTAAACTGCTGGGCAATCAAGGGCCGACTCAAATACAGGGCCGCCAGGGCTCCCGCAATCACCCCCACGCTCAGCGCCACACCCGCCAGGGTGGCCCCGGGCAACGCACCCCAAAGCAGGCCGCCAACGGCCACGATGACGCTGGCTGTCAGGCGAATGACCGTGGTCAGTCCCACCTGATCGGTCATGCCGAAGCGAATCATCACGCCCTGCCACAAACGCCGATAAGCAACCGCCGCCGTCCAGGGGAACATAACCAGAAAAGCCCGGCGCGAAGGCTCCACCAGTTCGGCCGGGGCGCCGATGACAACGCCCACAAAGGTCCCGTATAACGGCGTCAGCGCCACAATCAGATGAAACACCGTGAGCACCACAGAGAGCAGGGTGGTAAAGCGCAAAAGCTGGCCGTAGGATTGTCTGCCCCTGGCCAGGGCCACACTGGCCACCAGCAGCATAATGATGGGGCTTTCGATCAGCAGGGCCAGCGAAAAGGTGATGCCAAACGCGGCCAACTGCTGTTTGGGGGCGTCCATGCGGGCGATCACGCCGGCCAGGATAGGCAGCTCAAAGGCCATCATCAGCCACATGATGGCCAGCGGCAACCAAAAACGAAAGATGTAGTGTTGACTGAGGGCGGTAGGGCGGCGGTGGGGCATGGGAGATGGTAGTAGATATTCGTGGCTGTTTCAGGGCCGTTGGTCAGAGTCCCAAAATGAGGCGGGCGATGGAGAAATAGATAAAAAGGCCGGTGGCATCGACCAGGGTGCTCATCAAAGGGCCAGAAACCAGAGCCGGATCAATCCCCATCTTTGCCGCCACCAGAGGGAGCACCGATCCGACACCCGTCGCCCACAAAACCAGGGTCATAATGGCTGTAGAGACGGTCAGCGCCAGGGCGGGGTTTGGTTCCCAGGTGATCGCACGTATATATGCGGCCGCGGCCATGCCCATTCCCAGCAGGATCCCCACCCGGGCTTCGTGCCACCACACCCGAAATACATCGTTGGGCTCGATATCACCGGTGGCCAACGAGCGAATGATGGTGGCCGTGGTCTGCGAACCGGCGTTCCCCCCGGTGCCGATCAACAGGGGGATGAAAATGGCCAGGGAGACAACTGCTTGCATTTCGTACTGAAAGAGCCGCATGACCGAACCCGTGAGGGTGGCCGTAACAAACAGAACCAACAGCCAACCGATGCGTTTGCGGGTGATAATCAAGGGCGATGTATCGAGATAGGCCCGTTCCAGAGGTTCGGCGCCACCCATGCGCTGCATATCTTCGCTGGCCTCCTCTTCCAACACGTCGATCACATCGTCGAACGTGATAACGCCGAGGAGGGTGTTGTTCGCGTCGACGACCGGCAAGGCGAGCAAATCATAGCGTTTCATGATCCGCGCCGCCTCTTCCTGGTCGATGTCCGCCTGTACCGAGATCACCTTCGGATCCATAATGTCCATCATGCGCGTGCGGGGATCAGCCACGATCAGTTGCCGTAGATTCATCACCCCGCTGAGACGGCCATGCTGATCTACCACGAACAGATAATAGATGGTCTCTTCCGAAGGTTGCCAGCGCCGAATCGCCTCTATCGCCTCGGCTGCGGTCATGCGCCGCCGTAAGGCCAGATATTCGGTGGTCATCAAACCACCGGCTGTCTCGTCGGAGTGAAGAAGCAGGGGGCGGACCTCGTCCGGGTCTTCCAGGCGGGAGATCAGTTCGCGGGCTCGTTCCGGCGCCATATCGCCCAAAAGGTCGGCAGCCTCGTCTGGCTCCATCTCGTCCATGATGGAAACCAGCGCCTCGTCCGATAAAGAGGAGATCAGCTCGGCGACCGCTTCGTCATCCAACTCTTCCAGAATGTCGGCTGAATCTTCGGGGGCGATTTTCGCCAGCAGAGCTCGCTGTTGATCTTCATCCAGCTCGTTGAACAAATCAGCCTGATCAGCCGGGCGCAACGCCTCCACGATGTTGGCGGCACCCACTAAATCGTCGCGCTCCAGGGCGTTGCGCAACTGCACCAGCACATGTTCCAGGATTGGGGCTTCCATGAGACCGTTCCTCCTCAGCTTTAAGATTGGGATTAAAAGGTTCGGTTGGGTGCAGATAGCAAGGCCCGGGGTTCCGTAGAACGCCCGGGCCCGCTGACCTGGTGGAAATCAGATTCCCCCAGGTCGTTGTCAGCTCGATCTGGCCATACGGCGTAGCACGGTGTGCAAAATACCGCCGTTTTTGTAGTATTCGACCTCGACCGGTGTGTCGATGCGGCTGATCACCTGGAATTCGGTCTGCTGGCCGTTCTCGCTACGCACCCGCACCGTGTACGTCTGCCCGGGCAGCATGGCATCGTCCAAACCGATGATGTCGTAGCTCTCGAATCCGGTTAACCCCAGGCTTTCGGCGCTCTCGCCGGGCATGAATTGCAGCGGCAAGATGCCCATGCCCACGAGATTGGAGCGATGGATGCGCTCGTAGCTCTGGGTGATCACGGCGCGTACGCCTTGCAGTTGTGGGCCCTTGGCGGCCCAGTCGCGGCTGGAACCGGTGCCGTATTCTTTGCCGGCAATGACGATCAGTGGCGTGCCATCTGCTTTATATTTCATGGCCGCATCGAAGATGCTCATTTGCTCGCCGCTGGGCTGATACAGGGTGATGCCGCCTTCGACGCCAGGCACGAGGCGGTTGCGGATGCGAATGTTGGCAAAGGTGCCGCGCATCAGCACTTCGTGATTGCCGCGGCGACTGCCATAGCTGTTCCATTCGCTGCGCTCCACACCCTTTTCCCGCAGATAGCGAGCTGCGGGGCTGTCGGGAGCAATGGAGCTGGCGGGGGAAATGTGGTCGGTGGTGACAGTATCTCCCAGCAAGACCAGCACTTTGGCACCCTGGATGGGTGGCACGGGCGGCACTGCGGGCGTCAGGCCCAGGAAGAAGGGGGGCTCTTTGACATAGGTGCTGTCATCGCCCCAGTCATACAGATCGCCCTCGGGAATGGGGATATGATTCCAGGTCTCATTGCCCTCGTACACATTCCCGTATTCTTCGGCAAACATCTGCGGCCGCAAAGCGCGGCGAATTTCACTTTGGATTTCGGCCTGCGTAGGCCAGACATCTTTGAGATATACCGGACGGCCGTTGACGTCGTGGCCGATAGGATCGTGCAGTAAATCGATATCGACCGTGCCGGCGAGGGCATAGGCCACTACCAGTGGCGGCGAAGCCAGGTAGTTGCCCTTGGTGTAGGGGCTCACCCGGCCTTCGAAGTTGCGATTGCCACTGAGCACCGCTGCCACCGCCAGATCGTTTTCGACCACCGCCGTGCGGATGGCTTCGGGCAGGGGGCCGCTATTGCCGATGCAGGTAGTGCAGCCAAAGCCGACGATGTGGAAGCGCAAGGCTTCCAGATAGGGCATGAGACCGGCGGCATGAAGATAGCGTTCCACAACTTTGGAGCCCGGCGCCAGGCTGGTCTTGACCCAGGGTTTGACGTTGAGGCCCTGTTCCACCGCTTTTTTGGCCACGAGTCCGGCGGCAATCATCACGCTGGGGTTGCTGGTGTTGGTGCACGAGGTGATGGCGGCAATGACGACGTCGCCATGGGTCAGGTCAAAGCGAACGCCTTCCAGCTCGACCGTGGCCTCGTTCCCCAGCTTACTCTCATCCAGGCCAATCCCCTGCGGGCCGGGGGCTGCCACCAACGCCCGCCGGAATTCCTTTTGCATGTCGGCCAGGCGGATGCGGTCGGCCGGGCGTTTGGGTCCGGCCAGGCTGGGCTCCACCGTGCCCATGTCCAGTTCTACAGTCGAAGTGTAAACCGGGTCAGGACTATCGTTGTGGCGGAAGAGGCCCTGGGCCTGGGTGTAGCGGGCCACCATCTCCACAAGTTCTTCGCTGCGGCCGGTGCTGATCAAATAGCGCAAGGTCTCTTCGTCCACGGGGAAGAAGCCCATGGTGGCGCCGTATTCGGGGCTCATATTGGCAATGGTGGCGCGGTCGGCCAGGCTGAGATGGCTGACGCCAGGGCCGAAGAATTCCACAAATTTGCCCACGACGCCGTGCTTGCGCAGCATCTCGGTGACAGTCAGCACCAGATCGGTGGCGGTGGCGCCTTCGGGCAGTTGCCCCGTGAGCCTGAAACCGACCACGTCGGGGGTGAGCATGAAGATGGGTTGGCCCAGGATCACGGCCTCGGCCTCGATGCCGCCCACACCCCAACCCACGACACCCAGGCTGTCGATCATGGTGGTGTGGCTATCGGTGCCGACGAGGCTGTCGGGATAAACGACGGTTTCACCGTTGATCTGCCGCGTCTGCACAACTTTAGCCAGATATTCGAGATTGACCTGATGCACGATGCCGGTATCTGGTGGCACCACGTGGAGGTTGTCGAAGGCGGTGCTGCCCCACTTCAGAAACTCGTAGCGTTCGCGGTTGCGCTGGAATTCGCGCTCGGCGTTATAAAAACGCGCAAACAGCGAGCCGAACTGGTCCACCTGCACGGAATGATCAATGACCATATCGACGGGGATTTGAGGATTGATGCGGGCAGGATCCCCGCCCATGCGGGCCATCTGGCTACGCAGTGCCGCCAGATCGACGACAGCGGGTACGCCGGTAAAGTCCTGCATGACCACGCGCGCCGGTTTGAACGGCATTTCTTTGCGTTCTTCCGCCTGCGGCTGCCAGTTGGCCAGAGCCACCACATCGTCCTCGGTGATCTCAAAGCCGTCGCACTGACGCAACGCTGCTTCCAACAATACTTTGATGGAATAGGGCAAACGCGAAACGTCGGCGATGCCTTGCTCCTGCAATACTGCCAACCGATACATCACCGCCTGACCGCTACCGGTGTCGAACATCATCTTGGCGCCAAATTTGTCTTGTAAACTCATTTAACTTGCTCCCTGATAAGAATTCCACCCATCAACAGGGCGGGATATTCTGGGCATTATAACATGGTGATAGCCGTGTTACCCAAGCCCCAGGGCATGAAATAAGCTCTCATTTGCTTCTCAAACGGAGTGGAAGCCCTGTTGCTGTGGCCGCTCCCAAAACCTGCGATACTGTATGCAGAATGTCCTGTTTTCATGTTTTCTCATTAAGTTCCTCCCTGGCCTCTGTTCTGATATAATAAACGTATGTTACAAATATTCGACATTCCTTCCCGTCGCGGAGCCTCTCTGTGAATAAAAATATCTCTCGAAACGCTTTTGTTTACTTACTCATTCTGGTGGCGGCAGTAGCGATGTTCCTGAGCATTAACCCCAGCAGCAACGAGCGCCCGAGTAAAATGGATATCAGCGCAGTTGCTACAGCCGTCAACGAAGGCCGGGTGCAGTCCATCTCGGTCGATGGTGCCGATCTCGTCATCAAAACCACCAACGGTGATGAGTACTATTCTCGCAAAGGTGAAGATGTGAGCCTGCTGGAGACCCTGCAGGCACTGGGTGTCACAGATGACAAACTACACAGTTTCCAGTACGAAGTGGCGCCGCCCAACCAAAACGGTAACTGGTTGACGCTGCTCGGCAGTATTTTGCCCCTGATTTTGGTGGGCGCCTTGTTCTTCTTCTTGATGCGCCAGGCCCAGGGCTCCAACAGTCAGGCCATGAGCTTTGGCAAAAGTCGTGCCAAACTGATGACCGGCGATCAGCCCACGGTGACATTCGAAGATGTGGCCGGTTGTGATGAAGCCAAAGAAGAACTGACCGAAGTGGTCGAATTTTTACGCGAACCGCAAAAGTTTGCCTCGCTGGGCGCCCGTATTCCCAAGGGCGTGCTCATGGTGGGCCGTCCCGGCACCGGCAAAACCCTGATGGCCAAAGCCGTGGCCGGCGAAGCAGGCGTGCCCTTCTTCTCCATTTCGGGCTCCGAATTTGTGGAGATGTTTGTGGGTGTAGGCGCCAGCCGCGTGCGCGATCTGTTCGAACAAGCCAAACGCAATAGCCCCTGCATCGTCTTTATCGATGAGATCGACGCTGTCGGCAGGCAGCGCGGGTCAGGCCTGGGCGGCAGCCACGACGAGCGCGAGCAAACACTGAATCAAATCCTGGTGGAAATGGATGGTTTCGACACGGACGCCAGTGTCATCATCATTGCCGCCACCAATCGCCCCGACATCCTCGATCCGGCGCTGCTGCGACCCGGTCGTTTTGACCGTCGCGTCGTGCTCGATGCCCCCGACGTGCGCGGCCGACGTGCTATTTTGGACATTCATGTACGCGGCAAGCCCCTGGGCCCCGACATAGACCTCGATAATCTTGCCCACGCCACCCCGGGCTTTGTGGGCGCCGATATCGAGAATATGGTCAACGAAGCCGCAATTCTGGCGGCACGGCGCAACAAGCATCTGATTGGCATGTCTGAATTTGTGGAAGCCATCGAACGCGTGGCTCACGGCGGCCCCGAACGGCGCAGCCGGGTGATGAGTGCGGCCAAAAAACGTCTGATAGCTTATCACGAGGCCGGGCACGCTGTGTTGGGCCGCATTATGCAGCCCGAAATCCCCATCCAAAAAGTGACCATCATCCCTCGCGGGCAAGCCGCTGGCTATTCCTGGCAAGTGCCCGAAGAAGAAAAAACCATTGTCAGCTATGACGACCTGCTCAAACGCATCGCCGTCGCCCTGGGTGGGCGTTTGGCCGAGGAGTTGGCGCTCAAGGACATCTCCGACGGCGCCAGCTCGGACCTGGATCAGGTGACTCGCATTGCCAGAGCCATGGTCACACGCTATGGCATGAGCGAAAAGCTGGGGCCCATGGTGTTTGGCAAGAAGGAGGAAATGGTCTTCCTGGGCCGCGAGATTCATGAACAGCGTGATTACAGCGAAAAAACCGCCAAGGAAATCGACCAGGAAGTGCGCCGTATTGTCGACGAATGTTACCAGATGGCCCGTAAGGCGCTACAAGAAAATGACGATAAACTGGAACTGGTGGCACAGGCTTTGCTAGTGCACGAATCATTGAACAAAGAGGAGTTTGCGCAGTTGTTCGATACGGGCCAGCTCCCGGCCCCCCAAATACCGCCCGCACCTCCTGCGCCCCAACCCACGCCGGATCCGGCGCCCGACACCCAGCCGGGCCCGGCCACCCCCCCCGCCCCGGCGCCGGCCTGACGCATCACTCTTTGCAAAGCAAAACTCCCGCGGCAACGCGGGAGTTTTTTTGTTGACGAAATTGTTTGAAAATGGGCAGACTGAGTGAGCGTCTAGAAATGATCTTCCGTTTTGCTCTCGCTGACTGAAAGTCAGGCTTTTTAGGCGCTTCGCGCCGGAGGTCGGCCTCCGCCGACCGATCTTGTCAGCAGGGAGGGCCTGTTACAGAGACATTTGTCCCCGTAGGGGGACAAGCGGCGGAACGCCCCCGAGCCCCGAATTGATTCGGCGGG
>JAADGC010000202.1:9792-12833 GCA_013152585.1 Chloroflexota bacterium | reverse complement strand
AATAATTCGTGAAATTCGGGTAATTCGTGTCAAAAAATGCCTTGCTAAGCCGTGTGCCGTCCCGCCGATTGAAATCGGGGCTATGGGGCCTGCGGCCGCCGGTCGCCGCAGTGCTATTCTCGTTTTTGCAATTTGACAGAGCATAAAAAGTGATCTATAATTCAGAAAATGAATCATCATTCATATTGAGAATAACCATTCATCATGAATCAACAACCTTCCTCCCGCAGTGAACGCCGCCGTCATCGGCGCCGCCAACTCCTCATCGACGCCGCCCGCCAGGTGATCGCCAACAAAGGTGTCGCCAGTCTCACCATCTCCGACGTCACCGAGACAGCCGATGTCGCCGTGGGCAGTTTCTACACCTATTTCGCCGACAAAAACGAATTGATCGAGGCGGCCGTGTGGGAAGACCTGCAGCGCCTCGGGGATCCCAATCTACCCGAATTACAGGGGCAGCCCCCTTTGAATCGGGCCCAGATCATGCTGGAACAAACCTATCGTTTTGTCGAAAAGCATCGCCACCTCATGCAGGCCGTGTTTGGCCCCGGCAGCACCCCCGACCACTTCCATCGCGGGCTTTCCCTGGTGGAAGCACGGGTGGCCATCGGCCTGCGTCTACAAACCCAACTCCCCGATGAAGCCATCTCCTGGCTGTCCGCCCTGCTGGCGGGCATGTTGGTAGGTGGCATTCGTTATGCGCTGACTCATCCCGAAACCACCGTCCCAGAGATGACTGCCCGCACCATGCGTCTCATCACCCCTCTGCAAACCCTGATCGGCACCCCGCCTGCCCCCTGATCCCTGCCATGTCGTTCTTCCGTCTTTGGGCCATCATCCGCAAGGAATTTCGGCACATTTATCGTGACCGGCGTCTCTTCTTTTTGGTGACCATCTCGCCCACCATCATGCTGGTGGCCTTTGCTTATCTGCTTTCCTTCGATGTCACCAACACGCGGCTTGCCATCCTCGATCGCGATCGCAGTCTCCAATCGCGATCCCTCATCCTGGCACTTCAGGCAGATCCCGCCTTTACCATCGTCGGCGAAGCCGCAAGCCAGCAACAGATTCGGGAACGGATGAAGAACACCGAGATCAGCCTGGGGCTGGTCATTTCGCCGGGGTTTGGAGAAACGTTGGCAGCCGGGCACACTGCCCGGGTTGAGGTCTTGGGCGACGGTGCAGATCCCCTCAACACCAGCACCCGCATGGCCCTACTTGCGGCGCGCATCCAGTCCTGGGCAGTCCCCTACCAGCAGCAAGAACTGCGTACCCCGGTCACGGTGCGCACCCTGGTTTGGTACAATCCTGATCTCAAATCCAGCGACAGCATCGTTCCCGCCCTCCTCTCCATCGTCCTTATCCTCACGGCCATGGCCATGGCGCTGGCCTTCACCCGCGAAAAAGAACTGGGCAGTTTTGAAAGCCTGGCCTCCACCCCTTTGCGGGCCAGCGAATATGTGCTGGGCAAACTGATCCCCTATCTTTTTTACGGGCTCATCGGCGCCTCCCTGGCCATCGCCGTCTCCATCTTCTGGTTTCAGGTGCCCTTGCGCGGTGATCTCCTCACCCTGGCTGTTCTCACCCTCATTTATCTCAGCGCCACGCTGGGCATCAGCGCCTTCATCGCCAGCTTCATCTCCGCCCAAAGCACGGCCTTGCGCGCGGTTCTGCTCATCTTCCTGGTACCCAGTTTCTTTATTTCCGGCGTCATTATCCCCGTCGATTCCACCGCCCGGCTGGCTGCGTATTCGCTGCCCGCCACCCATTTCAACATCATCAGCCGGGGCATATTCCTCAAGGCGCTCGGCTGGCGGGCTTTGGGACTTCCCACCTTTTTCATCTTCATGATGGCTCTGATCTCCATCTCTCTTACCATCCTCACTTTCCGTAAACGCGTCAACTGATGATCCGCCAAATCCTCAACCTTACCTGGAAAGAAATCCTGCAGATCCGACGAGATCATTTCCTGCTGCTTTTCCTCATCCTCGCCCCCAGCCTGCAGCTTATCCTCATCTCGCAAAACACAGCAAAGGGATTGCACGAACTCCCGGTCGCCGTCCTCGACTTCGACCAGTCATCCCTCAGCCGCGAACTGATCACCGCTATCGACAACACGCAGGAAATGCACACCCTGCTCTTCCCTGCTTCGCGGCAGGAACTCAATGCCTTGATCGATGCCGGCGAAGCCAACATCGGCATCGTCATCCCTCCCGACTTTCATCGTCAATTCTTCGGTAACCAACCCGAACCCGCCCAAATTCAGGTACTCAGCGACGGCAGCAACATCCTCATCGGCTCCAACGCCGGACCCGTGATCCAGGGCGTGGTGGGCCAGCTCAGCAAGCGCTACTTCGTTTCCCTCATCCCCATCGATTTTGGCGGCGTGCAAATCGAAACCAGTGCCCTTTTCAATCCCACCCTCAATTTTCAGTGGTTCGCCATTCCCTCCACCCTGGCCTTCATCACCTACCAGGTGGTGCTCGTGATTGCCGCCACCGGCTTTGTGCGCGAAAAAGAGCTGGGCACCCTGGAGCAACTGATGATCACCCCCTTGCGGCGTTTGGAGTTGATCCTGGGCAAAGCTGTGCCCGCCATCATCCTTGGCATCTTCAACTTCAACGTCCTCATGTTTGTTCAGACATATATCTACCATATTCCCATCCGTGGTGATTACCTCCTCCTGTTGGGGGTCGCCATCATCTTCGTCATCGCCATTGTGGGGGAGGGCACCGTCATCTCCGTGCTTACCCAGAGCCAACAACAGGCCGTGCTCCTCGTTTTTCTCTTCACCATCCTTGAAGTCACCATCAGCGGCTATCTGGTGCCCATCGAAAACATGCCGGCGATCATGCGCGGGCTGGCCGAGGTCTCGGCGCTCCAGCATTTCATGAGCACCATGCATGCCATCGCCCTGCGTGACGCCTCCTTCCGCAACATCCTGCCTCACGTCAGCGCCATCGCCGCCTTCGCCGTCGTCACCAATCTCATCGCCTGGCGCAGCTTCACCCGCGTCGTCTGAACCATGTTCGCCATCGAAG
>JAADGC010000202.1:0-9733 GCA_013152585.1 Chloroflexota bacterium | reverse complement strand
GCAGGGGGAGATATTCGGCCTGATCGGTCCGGACGGCGCCGGCAAAACCACGACCCTGCGCATGCTCGCCGCTGTTCTCAAACCCTCCGGCGGCCACGCCGCCATCATGGGCTACGACATCCAGCGTCACGCCGAACACCTGCGGCATTTTACCGGCTACATGCCACAGCGCTTCAGCCTGTACGGCGATCTTTCTGTGATCGAGAATCTCGAATTCTTCGCCGACATCTTCGGCGTGCGTGGCGCTGTTCGCCAGCAGCGCATCGAGCGTCTGCTGCACTTCGCCCGCCTGGAACAGTTCAAAGCCCGGGCTGCAGACCATCTGTCGGGGGGGATGAAGAAAAAACTGGCCCTGGCCTGCGCCCTCATCCATCAACCCCAGGTTCTGCTGCTCGATGAGCCCACCAATGGCGTCGATCCCGTCAGCCGCCGCGAATTTTGGGATATTCTCGCCGACCTCCATCTCGAAAACGTCACCATCCTCATTGCCACACCCTACATGGACGAAGCCGAACGCTGCAATCGGGTCGGCCTCATGTACAACGGTCAGCTCATCCAGCAAGGTTCACCCGCAGAACTACGCCAGTTCGTCCCCGGCGAGATGTTGGCCGTTTACACCTCCGATCTGCTGGGCGCCGAGACCGTGATCAGCACTTACCCCCAGCATCTTGGTCATCAAGTCTACGGCGACCGCATTCACGTCTTCGTCCCCGATGCGGCCGCCAACGTGCAGCCTTTACAAGCCTTCCTGCAGGATCACGACGTCCCTGTCCAACGTATTCGTCCCGATGCCCCGCGTCTGGAAGAGGCTTTCATCTACCTCATCACCCAGCAGCAGGCCACCTGATGTCCACCTCCCCTGTGGTTATTACCGTTTCACACCTCAGTAAAAAATTCGGCGATTTCACCGCCGTGAATGACGTCAACTTTGCTGTTCGCGGCGGCGAAATCTTCGGATTTCTGGGGCCCAACGGCTCCGGCAAGACCACCACCATCCGCATGTTACTGGGTTTGCTGCGCCCCAGCGCCGGTGCTGCCACCGTGCTGGGGATCGATATCCTCAAGCGTCCGCAGGATATCGCCCGCCGCGTGGGCTACATGAGCCAGCGCTTCAGCCTCTACCCCGACCTCACCGTCGACGAAAACCTCACTTTTTATGGCCGCACTTACGGCCTGCACGGCCGCGAACTGCGCCAGCGCAAAGAGCAGACCCTCGCACTCATCGGCCTCAGCGCCCAACGCCAGCAGCTCACCGCCAATCTGGCCGGTGGCTGGAAACAACGATTAGCCTTGGGCGCGGCCATCCTGCATAAACCCGAGCTCCTGTTTTTAGACGAACCCACCGCTGGCGTCGATCCCGTCAGCCGTCGCCAGTTCTGGCAGTTGCTCTATGCCCTGGCCAGCGAACGCACCACCATCTTCGTTACCACCCACTACATGGACGAGGCCGAGCAATGTCATCGCCTGGCCTTCATCCATCACGGTAAGATCATCGCCGATGGCACCCCTGCCGACATCAAACACGATCGCATGCCCGGGCAGGTGGTCGAGATCATCGCCGATTCGCCCCAGCGCACGCTCACAGCCCTGCGCGCCGCCGGATTCGCCGAAGTCACCCTCTACGGCCAGCGCGTCCATGCCGCGGATGGCCATCTCGATCAGCGCCTGGACGAAATTCGCCGGATATTGCTCGCCGCCGACGCCGGCCCCCGCCACATCCACCTCATCCCCCCTTCCCTCGAAGACGTCTTCATCGCCAACATTCGCTCCCTGCAGCCGAAACCCGCTTCAGAAAACGGGACTCAGATGAATACAGAAAATAGCTTCACGTAAAGTCGTTAAGGAATACGGATTCGTCTCCAGCTCAAATCTACCGCTTCACCCATCTACCAACCTACCATGCCCAACCTGCGTTCTCTTCCCACCCTTCTCAGCGCCCTCCTCCTGCTGACCGGCTGCGCCCGACCCTTCGCCACTGCTCCCGCCGACACCGCCCCCCTGCATCTCACCGGCTTTATCGAGGCCCAGCAAACACACGTCGCCGCCGAAATCGGGGGACGCATCCTCAGCATCGCCGTCACCGAAGGCGACACCGTACAGGCCGGCGATCCCTTGGTGCGCCTCGACGATAGTCTGCTGCAAAAGCAACTGGCCGGTGCCGACGCCCGCGTGCAACAAGCCCAGGCCAAATGGGCGCAACTGCAGACCAGCGTGCGGCCCCAAGATATCGCCCTGGCCCAGGCCCAGGTGGCGCAGGCCGAAGTCGCGTTGCAGGCTGCCGAAGAAGCGCTCGCCGATGCCATCCTCCTGCGCGACAACCCCCAGACGCTCGACATTCAGATCACCCAGGCGCGGGCGGCGCTGGCCGAAGCCCAGGCCCATGCCCAGGCTGCCCAATACCAGGCCGCGGCTGCCGACATCGAAGGGAAAATGTGGGAGGCCATTACCCGCGACCTGTGGGATGGCGTGCAAGTGACCATCCCCGGCCGCGGCACCACCACCATCGCCGCTCCGTCCGACAAAGTCGACTACGCCAGCACGCAATGGAACCTGGCCGGGCAGGCCGCATGGTCGGCCTGGCAAAACGCCGCCCTGGCCGAAAGTGCTGTCGCCGAAGCCCAGGCCGCGCTCGACGATCTCCTCCGCACCAAACAGAACCCTCAAAGCGCCGAAAATCAGGTCATCGCTGCCACCAACGCCCGCAACGAAGCCGCTGCCGTCCTCGAACAGGCCCGCGCTCAGCTTGCCGCCATCCAGGCCGGTCCTACCCAGACCCAGCTCGATGCTGCCGCCGCCGCCGTCGGCCAGGCCCAGGCCGAACGCCACGCCCTTGCGGTGCAACGCAACCACGCCATCCTCACGGCCCCGGTCAGCGGCTGGGTCTCGGCCCGCTATTACCAGCAGGGCGAAGTCGTCGCTCCCCGGCAACGCATCCTCACCATCCAGGACCCCAATCAGCTCGAGATCACCATTTACGTCCCCGCCAAATTCCTGGACCGTATTCAGCCAGGCGACACCCTGCCCCTGGTGGTCGATAGTGCCCCCAACCGCAGATTCAACGCCCGGGTCACGGCCATCAACGACGAGCCCGAATACACCCTGCAACAGGCCCAAAACGTGGCCGAGCGCGCCGACGCCGTCTATGGCGTCCATCTGCACCTCAGCCAATCCGATCCCCTGCTCCGCCCCGGTCTCCCCGCCGACATCCTCTTCCAACCCTGACATCCACCCATGCGCAGACTCCTTTCCACCCTCCTCAGTTTGATTTTCGTGGCGCTTATTGCCGCCACGGCCGCCCTCTTTCTCATCCCCGAGCAGGTGCAACACACCTGGCAGCAACTGGCGCTGCCCCCCGAGCCCCTCGACCGGGCCCTGACGCTCGTGGGCCAGTCGCCCACAGGTGCCGCCACCGAATTGCGACTCTATGGCGTGCTCGAAGCCGACACAAGTCACGCCATGAGCGTGGTGGCCGGTCGGGCACAGAAGGTACTGGTAGACGAAGGGGATGACGTCGTCGCCGGTCAGACGGTGCTGGAGCTCGATCCCAGCACCGTCCAGGCCGATATTGCCGCGGCCGCACAAACACTGGCCGCCGCTGGCGCCGCCCGTGATGCCGTCGCCGCCCCCCCGCCGGCAACCACGCTTGCCCTCGCCGACAGCGCTGTCGAAGCCGCAGAGACGCGCCTGCAAAACGCCCGCCGCAACCTGGATCAGGCTCAGTCCCTGCTGGAAAATCCTCTGGCAATCCAAAGCCAGATCGATCAGACCGTTACGCTCATCCCCGCCGCCGAAGCCAGAATCAGCCAGGCCAAGGCGCAACTGGCCCAGACCGACATTCTGTTGGCAAAAGCACGCAACGATCTCTCGCGTGAAGGCCAGTTCAGCCAGCAAAAGCTGGAACAGCAAAAACTGGCAGCGCAGACGGAGATCAAGGCCGCTGAGGCTCGTCTGCAAGGATTGCAAAGCACACTCGCTTTGCTACAGCAGACGAAAAAAGAGCCGCTAGCGCTGCAGGTGGCGGTGCACCAGGCCGAGCGCGAAGTCGTATTGGCCGCAGCAAGCCTGGAGGTGGCCCGTGCCCAAAGCGACGTAGCCGCCGCCGCACCCACAGAAGCCGCCATCGCTGTGGCCGACGCCCAGGTGCAACAAGCCGCAGCCGCCCTGGCCCTGAGCCGGTGGCAGGCCGAGCAGCTCACGATCACCGCCCCCCGCAGCGGCCGCGTACTCGCCCGCTTGATCGAAGCTGGCGAAACCGTGGCCCCCGGAAAGCCCCTCTTCACCATCGCCGATCTCAGCAAGATGGAGGTGCGCATCTACGTTTCCGAATTGGACTTGCATCGTATCCAGGTGGGAGACAATCTGCCGGTGGAGATCACGGCGCAGGCAGGCCAGCGGCAGCAAGGCGTGGTCACTTTTATTGCCGCCAGTGCCCAGTTTCGCCCCAGCAATGTACTCAACCCGGACGACCGCGGCGACATGGTCTTCCTGGTCAAGCTGCGCCTCCCCAATCCCGACGGCGTGCTCAAGCCCGGCATGCCCGCGGATGTGCTTTTGCCGTTGGATTGAATGGGGATGCGGATGAACGCACGCCTCACATATCACTCGCCTTGCACAAGGCGCACGGCATCGGCCATCAGTTCTGCACTCGCGGCCTCTGATACCCCCGTGACCTCGAAATAGCGTTCCAACAATTGCAGTGGCGTCATGCTCTCCACATTGTCCAGGCCCAGGCGGCTGCGTGTCGTCAGATCATATTCTTTGAGGATGCCTTCCTGGAAAAAGGCAGGGGTCAAAGCCGTACGAATATCCCGTTCGCGTAGTAAGGCATCCTGATCCTGCCGCAATTGCAGCCGTATCCGCACCACCGTGTCGGCCACATCCCGTTTCGCAATCGCTTGCAATACCATCTCTGTGGGGTCATCGGCCTGGCGACAATCACAGGAGATGGTGACAAAGCGTCGGGCCTGAAGCTGATAACCGGGCACAAATTCATAGCGGGTCTCGCCCTTGCTGACCTCGGCCAGCACCCAACCCTTGGCCTCGCGTTCTTCACCAAAATCAATGCGCTCCAGGCTACCACTGTACACGACGGGCGGATGCGCATCGGTATTCAAGTTTTGCTGCTTATGGATATGCCCCAGCGCCACATAATCCCAGGTGGGATCGGCCAGTACCGACAGCGGCGCCACCACATCTCGCCCCACCATCACACTGCGCTCGGACCCCAGCTTGGCATTGGTGACCGAAAAATGCCCCACCAGCACCGTGGGGAGATCAGGTTGCTGCCGGGCCTGTGCCGCCAGCGCCCGAATGACCTCAGTCAGTTTGTCGGTCACCAGCCGGTCCAGCGCTTCCAGGCCCACACTGTGATGTTCTTCCTTATGCACCAAGTCGGAGATAGAAGGATACGGCGCCGCCGCGACCTGAATCTGGCGGCCGCGGCGCGTTTCCAGCACCTTGAGCTGGCCAAAATCCAGAATATGGATATTGGGCACACCCAGCGTATCGAAAATCTCGATGGCAGAAGCCCGGGCCGATACGGCCGGCAGATCGTGGTTGCCGGGGATCATCACCACGGGGATGCCGCGGTCGGCTATTTCTTTGATGCGCCACGAAAACTCCCGGCGATAGGTTGAATTGGGATCACGATTCTTGTAGGCATCGCCGGCAAAAAGAACCATGTCCACCTGACGGTCGATGGCAAATTGGGCCAGATCGGACAGGCGACGCAGGAAATCCATGACGCGACTATTGAGGCCGGTGGTGGGGTCTACGCGGCCGTAGCGTTCCAGGCCAATGTGCAAATCGGCAAAATGTAAGAGTCGGATGGGGGGCATAGGGAGGTGAGAAATAAGCAGGGGTCAGAGAAGGCGTTTGGGCCGGTTGCCACCCAGTTCGTCGACATCCTGGGCGGCGCGCTGTTGCAAAGTTTCGCCATCGATATAGCCCATCTGTTGGTAAAACCGGCTGTCATAGCGCCGGGTTTGCACCACCACGGGCATGGGCACGGCATGGCCCAGGATCAGGGCCTGTTCCTGGGTGTCGAGTCCAGCCAACACCTGCCGTAGTTCGCTGGCACCGCGCACACCCATGAAGACGGAGCGGATATCATCTTCGCTGTCCAGGGCCAGGGTTACGCGGGTGCCGATCTGGGACATGACTTCGGGATCGATGCCGCTGGGACGCTGATCCACGATCATGAGCGTGACGTTATATTTGCGCAGTTCACGGGCAATGGTGCCGAAGATGGTCTCGGAGGCGATGGCGGGGTCCAGGAATTTATGCGCTTCTTCGATGGTGATGACGAGCGGCGTAGGGCCGGCCTGATCATCGGCGAACGCGGCCTCTTTGAGCTCGACATAGCGGGCATGGATGCGGCGGGTGAGATAGTTGGCGATGAGCAGATAGGCGCCCAGATCACTGCCATGTCGCCCAAATTCCAGCACCACATGATGCTGTCGCTGCAAATAATCGAGGATGCGGGCCACAGAATCATCGACATGCTGTTCGGTGATAAAATCGTAACGGCGAAAGCGCATGAGTTTGCGGCGCAGGGCGGCCAGTGTTTGTTGTGGTTGATCCAGCTCCTCGGCCATGCCCTTCAGGCCGCCAAAATCCTGCTCCAGGCCTTCATCATCCAGAAAAACGCTGAGCCACTGCTGCTTGAACCGGTGGCGCATGGCATGCATGGCTCCGATCTGTGCCTCCGACAGGTTCATCACCCCGGCCAGCATCTCCACATCTTCGGGCTCGATGCGGTCATAACTGATCTTGATCTCAAAATCGGGATTGGAACCGCGGCGCCGCGAACTTTTCATATCGAGGGTAAAGATCGCCACCTTGCCCGGAAAAAGCTGCTTGAGCCCTTTCACTTTGTTGCTGACACCGTGTTCGGCTGAGCCCTCCCAGCCGTATTCGTTGTGCATATCAAAGATGAGGTTCACAGCCACATTGTGTTGGATGATGCCCGCCAGCAGCAGGCGACTGAGGAAGGTTTTTCCTGTGCCCGATTTGCCGAAAACGGCGGAGGAGCGCTCCACCATGCGTTCCAGATTCAAGGTGATCTTGACATCTTCCATATCAAGCGGATCGCCGATGTGGAAATAATGGGTGATAGTGCCTGCCTCGTCTTTGTGCTCGCCCTCTTCGCCGAATACATACGCCACTTCTTCGGCGCTGGCAGTGGCCACCGGCGTATAATGGCCGGGGATGGTTTTGACAGGCTGGGCGACAGGGTTACCGCTTTCGATATCCTCTTCGGCCAGCACCAGCATGGGGCTGATATGGATGCGCCCGAATGCACTGCTGCCCAGGTAAACCTGGCGCAGGAAGGGATCGGAAACATCGGGGGGCGTCTTTTCGTATACGGGATTGGTGTTATCGAGGGCGATGTCGGTAATCATGCCAAAGAAGAGCCGTCTCCCCGCGCGCATGATCACATAGCGCCCCACGGCCAGATCTTCCAGGCTGCGATCTCGGTCCAGCCGGACTTCGAGGCCTTTGCTGAGGGAGCCGGCGACTACCTGCCCCAATCGGGCGCTGATGTCATCGGGGGTGTGCTCGGCACGCAACGATTCGAGAAAAGCATCGGCGGAAGTTGAATCATCCATAGAATAAACCACAGGAGAGAGAGGGTGGGCGGGGATCAGACGTAGGCATCGGCCAGGCGCCGTAAAATGGATTCCAGACGAGCGGGATCATGGGCTAACAGGCGCGCCAACTCGCGGCCTGCCCGCAACAAATAGGGGCGAGCCTGGCCGGATGGCTGAAAAGAGGCGCCTAGCCGCAAACTGGCGGCCAACAATTCTTCGGCCGGACATTCCATATTGTTGAGCACAGTACGAAAATAATCAAAGGCCGATAGGATTTGCTGTCCTTCGTCCGGGCTGCAGGCAAAAATATTTTGCAACGAGCCCGGAGGGTGCGGGGGCAGGTGCTGATAAATATGATCTCCCAGGCGATAGCCAATCATCAGCACCGATACCTCGATGGGAACCTGGCGACGTGTGCGCATATCCTGAATTTTTTCTTCGCTCAGCACATCCGATGCTGCCACGATCTGACGCACAAAGGCATCGTCCTGAACCAAAACGTTGTACACGAGCCCGAACAGGCGGCGATCCCCCACGGCTGCCTGCACCAGCGAGCCAAAGGGCGGAGATGGTTTGTCGGGTTGGCTGTAGCCAAAAGTAAACGAAGTCGTGCTGCTACGCAGGACACGTCCCAGGAGGGAGGGGGCGGGCTGTGGTTTCATGGGCATGCTCCAGGCAACGGGGGATATGAAGACGTCATCTTAGCGCCGGTGTTGGCGGCTTTGAACTTTGGCATTGGCTTTAGCCGAATTGAGGGGCATGTCGCCGGTGGTGTGTGAGATCGCTACGGCTAGGATGCTATCGAGATTGCGTTTTTCTTGCTGGGTGACCACGGCCAACTCATCCGCACGCACCAACACGTACGGAAAATGAGTAGCCTCACAGTCATCGTACAGCGCATTCTGGATTTTGTCGACCAGTTCCGGCTGCATTGCCGCCCATTCCGGCAGGTCCACGCGCACGATGCGGGCAGCTTCGGGGTTGTTGCTGCGGGCGATATTCAAATAGAAAAAGCAAATGCGCTGGCCGGCCGTCTTAAAATTCGGGCCTCCCTTTTCCGAGTTTTCGCGGTTGATCTTGGCGGTGGACGCAAACAGGGCTGAACGCTGGTTGGACCCCAACAAGGCACTGAACACGGCCTGATCGGTCAGCGCCCGATATTTACTGTGCTTCACAGCTTCCCGCGTGATTTCGTGGCGCTGCAACTGCGCCACCCGCAACAGCCGCACCACATTGGCGGAACGGGGTCGGCCCACAAAACCGATGGGGATGACCTGCGCCTGTTGCATCCTCTGTAGATGGGCGATGTAGGCCTGCAACTGGCGTTGTTTCTCGGCCGAATTCTCTCTTTCGCCCAACCACATCATCAATTGCCCATCTTTGGCCGCCAAAATCAGCGGCTCGAGATCGCCGCCGTGGTATTGGCGTTCAGCCTGCGCCAGATCGGCCAGTGTGCGCATCTCTGCCAGCTCGCGACGGCTGTTGACCCATTCGTTGTTCACCAGGTTCTGACCCTTATCGTACATATCGGATTCACTGAAAAACAGTTCGGGTTGCGTATCAACCAGGGGCGCCTGGCCGCTGCCCGCCCGCAGCACGATAGAGCCCATATTGAGCAAGTAGTACATCACCGGGCCGTGTCGATCCGGATAAATCTGCGAGCCATCCACACCGATCAAGCTGAGGGTGTCGGCCACAGCCTGGGGAGACACCCGGCGATCGAGTGTGCCTTCTAAGGGCTCGGCCCCGCGCCAGGTGCTCTCGGCCGTGATCGCGGCCTGTATTTTGGCGGCCAGGTCATCATCGACGGCGATGCTGGCCAACGCCTCCCGCGCTTCTCGAATCAGAACCCTGTACGATTGCTGGCGGTTGGCGACATCCTGGCTGAGCTGGTCTACTTTGTCGAGCAGTTTGCGTAATTCGAGCATAGGAGTGAGGGTGAATTAGAACATATTTTCGTGCATGGTACCATACCCTGCCCTTTTGGGCAAAACGTGTACTTGGCGGCGGTGCGGCGGGTGCGGCGCATGTTTTTGGTGGCGTGTGTTGATCGCATCATGGATGCGGCCAACACACGAAAAAAGGAAGCGCTCGGCGCATCCGTGATGCGCCGCAGCGCCACCTCCAACCTTACGCCCAAA
>JAADGC010000121.1 GCA_013152585.1 Chloroflexota bacterium | reverse complement strand
GTGCGCGAGCACTGATGCTCACGGCCAATTCTCAATGAGGACAACCCCATTCCGCAATTCGCAATCCGAAATCCGCAATTCCCCGCCCCGCCTCCCATCCCAAATCCGCAATCCGAATTTCCCAACCCACTCTCCCCACTCCGCCCTTATACTATTATGAATCCCACCATTCAACTCGAACAGCAATATCTTGTACATGCATACAACCGCGCCCCCTTTGTTTTTACAGATGGCGAAGGCGTTTGGCTCCAGGACGATGCCGGGAATCGCTATCTCGATCTGGTCGCAGGCATTGCCGTCAATGCCCTGGGCTATGGCGATGCCGAATTAGTGCAGGTCATGCAGGCCGCGGCCAGTAAGCCCCTGCATTACTCCAATCTCTACCACTCGCAACCCATGGCCCAACTGGCAGCCCGGCTGGTACAGGTCACACCCTTTGCCGAGCGCATACATTTTCAAAACAGCGGCACCGAGTGCAACGAAGCGGCCATCAAATTCGCCCGCAAATGGGCACGCAGCCACTTTGGCGAAGGCAAAACCGACATCATCGCCTTTAGCGGCGCCTTTCATGGCCGCACCATGGGCGCTTTGGCCGCCACACCCCGTCCCAAATACCAGGATCCCTTCCGCCCCCTCATGCCCGGCGTGCGTCTGGCCGAATTCAACGATCCTGACAGCCTCGCCGCCACCATCGACGACCATGTCTGTGCCGTGATTGTGGAGCCGGTGCAGGGCGAGGGTGGCATCCATCCCGCCACCCCTGCCTTCATGAGCGCCCTGCGTGAACTCTGCCACCGCCACAACGCCCTGCTCATCCTCGACGAAGTGCAATGTGGTGTGGGCCGTACCGGCACATTCTGGGCCCACGAGACCTACGGCATCATGCCCGACATCCTCTGTGCGGCCAAGCCCCTGGCGGCCGGCCTGCCCATCGGCGCCGTGCTCACCTCCGGTCGCGTGGCCGAAGCCATCCACCCCGGCGATCACGGCACCACCTTTGCTGGCGGCCCCTTTGTGACAGCCGTGGCCAACGTGGTGGTCGAGCGTGTGAGCCAGCCTGCTTTTTTGCGTCATGTCAGCGAAACGGGTGCCTATTTTCAGGAAAAACTGCAAGAGATCAACAGCCCACACATCATCGAGGTGCGCGGGAAAGGTCTGATGCTGGGGGTACAGCTCGATATGCCGACTGCTCCCATCATTCAGGCTGGCTACCAGCACGGTTTGCTGTTGCTCAATGCCGGCGCCGACGTCCTGCGCCTGATCCCGCCCCTGATCATCAGCCGGGACGAAGTCGATATAGCGGTAGAGCGACTGACCGCCATCCTGACGAAAAGTGCCTGAGCACCTCCGGCACCATGCATGATTCCTCTCTGATCATCCGCGCCGCCATCGCCGCCGATGTCCAGGGCATCTGCGAGTTGGTGAACGACTTTGCCGCCCGCCACCTGATGCTGCCCCGCACCCCCCAACAGGTACGGCATGTGTTGGGAGATTTCCTGGTGATCGAGGATGCAGGACAGGTGGTGGGATGTGGCTATCTGGCGTATCTGCGAGCCGATCTGGTGGAGATACGTTCGTTGGCAGTGGCCGCCGACCTGCACGGCCATGGAGTAGGCGGACGTCTGTTGGAACGCCTGGTGTGCGCGGCGCAGGAGCGCGGCGTGCATCATGTATGCGCCCTCACCCTGGCTCCGGAATTCTTTTTGCGCCACGACTTCCGCCGCGTCGATCGCTGGTCCATCAGCCCCAAAATCTGGGGTGAATGCGTGTATTGCCCCAAATTCCACGCCTGCGACGAAATCGCCGTCCTGCGGGAGCTGGCTGACTGATGTCCGCATCATTAGCACCCCCCCACACTTTGATCATCGGTGGCACCGCTGCCTACGGGCTGGAGCTGGCGCCGTACCAGCCCCTGCCCGCGGGCGACCCGCTCGAAACCCCGTACGGCCTCTCGCCCCCCATCCATTTTCTGCAGCCCGACCCTGCCCGACCTCCGGTTGCCTTTTGCTCCCGTCACGGCCGTCACAGCTTGCAGCATTCTGCTGCTTTTCTCAATCATCGTGCTATCATTTGGGCAGCGAAGATGTTGGGGGTCAGCACCATCCTCTCGTGGAACGGGGTTGGCGCCATCGCCCCCGGGCTCGAAGTCGGCGAATTGATCGTCCCCCATGACCTCATCGATTTCAGCCGCAGCCGCATCAGCACCTTTGATAACAAAGATCTGATTGCCGCCACGGGACCGGCTTTCCATCCGCAGCCGCGGGCGGCAATCCTGGCGGCCACGGCCGCGGCCCATCGACAGGGGGTGTATGTATGCACCGAAGGTCCCCGCCTGGAAACCGTGAGCGAAATCCAGCTTTATCACCGTGCTGGCGCCGACATTGTCGGCATGACCCTCTCTCCCGAGGTATTCCTGGCCCAGGAAGTTGCCATCGCCTACGCCAGCCTGTGCTACATCACCAACTACGCTACAGGTCGGGCTGGAGAACGGCCCCCCCGGCGCCAGTTTGGCCCCACTGTGGCCCACACCTGTCTGCCCATCTTGTTGCAGGCCGCGACTATCCTCTCCAAACCATTCGTTTCGCAGCCATAACACCATGCGCCTACTTATCCTTGCCCAACCAGTCCCGCCCCGTGCCCTCGAAGGGCTGGGGCATTTTATGGAAGAACGCAGCGTCGACACCCCTTTCGGGACAGTCGGGCCTGTTGCCTTAAGGCGGCCGTCGCAGGGGCGTGATGTCTGGATATTACCCTACTTTGGCGGTCCTGCCCGCACCGATCCTCGCGCCACGCTGTGGGCGGCCAAAAGCCTGGGCGTGCAGCGTATGCTGGCCTGGGATAGTGTCACAGGCCTGGATCCCGCGCTAAAAAGGGGCGACATCGTCCTGCCTGTCGATTATATCGACTGGACCAAACATCAGCCCACCACCTTTTTTGCAAAATGCGGCGCCGGCTACATTGCCCAGACACCTCCCTTCTGCCCCGACATCAGTGCCGCCATCCGCCAACATCTGCCCATGGCCCGGCCGGTGATCTACCTGGGGGGCGAAGGCCCGCGCCACGAAACTGCCGCCGAAGCCGCCATGTTTCAGCAATGGGGGGCGCAGGTGCGGGGGCTGAATCTGGTGCCCGAGGCCTATCTGGCCAAAGAGCTGGAGCTGTGCTTTGCGGCCGTGGGTGTCGTCACCCGCCTGG
This sequence comes from Chloroflexota bacterium, assembly GCA_013152585.1. GTDB lineage: Bacteria > Chloroflexota > Anaerolineae > J102 > J102 > JAADGC01. Next base: position 6,602 of record JAADGC010000121.1, on the reverse strand, counting down.
GCGCAGACCGCCAGCGCAGCCAACCCACGGGACAGGTTCGGGCCGCCGATCAAAGCATCCTCGGCGCTTTAGCCGCCATTTTCAGTGATCTGCCATTAGCCCCGGAGTGCGGGTGTGATCATCTGCAGGCCGGGCCCCGCCAACGCGGCACGTTGCCCGCAAATTGGCGGGAATGGGGATGAGTGCGATGGGGGGAAGTGAAGACGATGCCGGACATCTTCAGGTGTGAGCTGGCCACTTTTTTGTGATGCACCCGATGAGTGCGATAATGGAGCCATGATATCAGAGACTATTTGCAACGAATTGATCGCTTTGGGCGCCGAATTGGTGGCCCGCGGGTTGGTGCTGGGTAGCGGCGGTAATCTCAGCTTCCGTGAAGACGGGCGCATGTGGATCACGCGTTCTGGCGCCCTGCTGCACCAGCTCAGCCCCCACGACTTCCTGTCCCTTGCCATCGACCAGCCCTACCAGCGTCCCGCGTCCTCGCCGCGGCCCTCCACCGAGACGCCCATGCACCTGGCAGCCTACCGTGCCAGCGCCCAGACGCAGGTGATCGTGCATTGCCATCCCAGCTATGCTATTGCCTGGGCCATGCAAGAACGCCCCCTCCCCGCCTGTACCCCGGATTTCGCTCTCTACCTGGGCGCCGAAGTGCCGGTGCTACCGTTCCATCTCCCTGGGGCTGCCATTGGCGAGGCCATTACGCCCTATCTGCGCCAGCACCCGGCCTTGCTACTGGGCAATCACGGCATTCTGGTCACGGCAGAATCCGTGGCCAAAGTGCGGTTGCGTACCTTCCACATCGAACAAACCGCGCATATCTGTCTGCTGGCCGCGGCAGCGGGTCAGGTGCGGCCCCTGCAGCCCGATGAATACGCCCGAATCATCACCGCATACAGAAAGTAATGGGCATCGGAACCCGGTAGACCGGGTGTAAACGAGCCCCCCAAAATTCGCAATCCGAAATCCGCAATTCCCAATCCCAAATTCTTATGCCCCTGCCTCCACCCGAAGAAAAACCCCGCTACGTGCGGGACATGTTTGCCGGCACTGCCCGGCGCTATGATCTCATGAATCGGCTTATGACCCTGGGCCAGGATCAACGCTGGCGCCGCCTGGTCGTCGCAGCTTGCCAGTTGCCGCGGGGGGGGCATTTGCTCGATGTGGCCACCGGCACAGGCGATATTGCCCTCGAAGCATTGCGAATGCGCCCCGATATTCATGTGGTGGGGAGCGATTTTACGCCGGAGATGATGCGGATCGGACAGAGCAAAGATCGGCATCAGCGCATGCCCTTTGTCGAAGCCGACGCCATGCACCTACCCTTCCCCGATAACAGCTTCGATGCTGCCTGCTCGGGATTCCTGATGCGAAACGTCACCGACATTGCTGCCACCTTTGCCGAACAGCGCCGGGTGGTACGTGCTGGCGGTCGCGTCGTGTGCCTGGAAATCACAAGGCCGACAACACCGCTATGGCGGGATCTGTTTCATTTGTACTTTTTCCGTTTTGTACCGCGGGTGACAGCCTTTTTTAGCTCCAATAAAACCGCTTACGACTATCTTCCGGCCTCCACCCTGGCATTCCCCCGTCCCCCGGCCCTGGCCGATATCATGCGCTCGGTGGGGCTGCGTAACATCCAGTACCGCACCCTGATGCTGGGGACCATCGCCCTGCATGGTGGTGAAAGCACATGATGAAACAACGCTTGATCATAGCCATGTCGGGCGCCTCGGGTCAGGTTTATGGCGTGCGCCTGTTGCAAATCCTGCAACACAGCCCGGACATCGAAACACACGTGGTCATGTCGCAGGCAGCCGGGATCACCCTGGCCCAGGAAGGCACGTACACGCCCCAGGATATTGCCGCCCTGGCGGATGTCTTTTATCGTCCCGGCGATATTGGCGCCGCCATCGCCTCGGGCTCGTTTGAGACCATGGGCATGCTCGTGGCCCCCTGCTCGATCAAATCGTTGAGCGGCATTGCTTACAGCTACGATGCCGATCTCATCACCCGCGCCGCGGACGTGCAACTGAAGGAAGGACGACCGGTGTTGCTGGTGGTGCGGGAAACGCCGCTGCATTTGGGGCATCTGCGCCTGATGACGCGCGCCGCTGAGATCGGTTGCACCATCTTTCCGCCCGTGCCAGCCTTTTACAGCCGGCCCCAGAGTATCGATGACATGGTGAACAACACCTGCGGCCGCATTTTGGCCCGCATTGGTATCCCTAACGAAATGTATCAAGAATGGCTGGGGCTCGGCCAGCGACGATAGCAGATCATGGCTACGCCGGCGCGTTCCCTCTCACCCCAACTGAACACTGTATTCGATCTGCTGGTACAGAACTATGGCCTGCCCCTCTGGCGCCGCCACGGCGATCCCACCGAGCAATTGGTGAAGACCATCCTCAGTCAGCATACCAGCGACACCAACAGCGACCGGGCTTTTCGCTCGCTGCAGGCGGCTTTTCCACATTGGCAGGCCGTGATCGAGGCACCAACGCCTGCGGTGGTGACAGCCATCCGCAGTGGCGGGCTGGCCAACCAAAAAGCCCCGCGCATCCAGCAGGCGTTGCGGCAGATATGGCAACAAAACGGCAGTTTTGATCTGAGTTATTTGGCCACGTGGCCTGTGGCCGAGGCTCGTACCTGGCTGATGCAGTTGCCGGGAGTAGGCGCCAAGACCGCTTCCATTGTGCTGTTGTTTAGCTTGCAGCGCCCTGCCTTTGCCGTCGACACCCACGTGCATCGTCTCAGCCGGCGTCTGGGGTTGGCCCCAGCCCCTGCCACTCCCACACGGGTGATGCACACCATCGAGCAAGTGGCACCGGCCGATTGGCTCTATCCCCTGCACCTGAATCTCATTCGCCACGGCCGTGCAGTGTGTAAAGCCCGGCGCCCTCATTGCCACACCTGTTTTTTGCGGTGCCATTGTCCTTCTTATCCAATCGACGATTATGACCCCTCAACCCATCCTTCACATTCGTAACAGCACCTGGACATGGGGCGCCCGCACGTATATCATGGGCATCCTCAATGTCACACCCGACAGTTTTTCGGGGGATGGTCTCTTGCCCGCCGCCGATTTCGTATCCTTGGCTCTGGCCCAGGCCGAACGTATGATCTGCGAAGGCGCCGACATCCTCGATGTGGGGGGGGAGAGCACCCGGCCGGGCTCGGAACCGGTAGCCGCAGAAGAGGAGTTGCGTCGCGTGCTGCCTGTGATCAAGGCGTTGCGACAGATAAGTGATATCCCCATCTCCATCGATACCAGCAAAGCCGTGGTGGCGGAGGCAGCCCTGGCTGCCGGCGCCGACGTCGTGAATGATGTGTGGGGCCTGCGCCTGCATGCGGATATCGCCGGTGTAGTGGCTGAGGCTCAGGTGCCGGTCGTGCTCATGCACAATCGCTCCCATCCCAAAGCCGCCAGCATCGATCCGGCCTTGGGTGGGCGTTATGTGGGGGTCGAGTATGAAAACCTGTTGGAGGATGTGAAGCAGGAACTGGCTATCAGCCTGGATTTGGCGCATCGTGCCGGCATTCCTGACGAGCGCATTATCCTCGACCCGGGCATCGGCTTTGGCAAAACCGTGTCGCAAAATCTGGAATTACTTGCTCGCCTGGATGAGATCAAAGCGCTGGGCTACCCGTTGCTGTTGGGGAGCAGCCGCAAATCGTTTATCGGTTACACGCTGGATTTGCCGTCCGATCAGCGCGACGAGGGCACCGCCGCCACCACCGTGATCGGCATTCTGGGCGGGGCCGACATCGTGCGTGTGCATAACGTGCGCATGAACGTGCGCGTGGCCCGCATGACCGATGCCGTAGTACGGCCGCGGGCATAGATGGCTGCCTGGGGGACCGACTGATGTCCGGGCGTCGGGCACAGATGTTCATCATTATCTCGCTGGCCCTGCTGCTGGCGGGTTTGAGCGCCTGCGTCACCACGTCCACCCCCATCAGCAGTCCCGTGCCCACGGCAACCCCCACCATGACTCCTTCCCCCAGCGCCACGCCTTCGCCCATCCCACCTGCCACCCCATCACCAACGCCATCACCAACGCCATCACCAACGCCCTCGCCCACCCCGACGCTCACCCCTTCGCCCACGTCTACCCCCACGGCCACGCCCACACCCGGCCCCACACCCGACGGCGTGTTCCGGCAGAGTCAGGTGCCGGTGCTGATGTATCATTACATCTCGCAGCCGCCACCGGGGGCGCAGCCTTATCGGGTGGGCAATTCGCTGCCGCCCGACGTGTTCAATGCGCATCTCGATTATCTGCAACAACAAGGCTACATCACCATCCCCCTCAAAGACTTGATCTCGTATCTGGCCACAGGCTCCCCCCAGCTCCCCGAGCGCCCCATCGTCCTCACATTCGATGACGGCTACGAAGACAGTTACCGCAATGCCTTCCCCGCTTTGCAGGCGCACGGCATGATGGGCACTTTTTTCATCATCACAGATTTTGCCACGCAGGCGGCAGAAGACCCGGCCTATGCCGATTATGCCACCTGGGAGCAGTTGCGTCAGATGGCACAGGCCGGCATGGAGATCGGCTCGCACAGTCGCAATCATCCCGATCTGGCCGGCAAGGACCTGGACTATCTGGTGTGGCAGGCCCTGGGCTCGAAAGAAACAATCGAGGCGCAGATTGGCTACCACCCTCACATCCTGGCTTATCCCTCCGGTTCGTATGATCAACTGGTGATCGACGTGTTTCGCTCCGCGCATTTTTGGGGGGCGGTCACCACACGACAGGGCACGCTTCAGGATAGCGATCATCTTTTTAAGATCAAGCGCCTGCGCATCAGCCATGACACGGGGGTGGCACAGTTGGCGGCGTTGATCAATTATGACTGGGAACAGTAGTACCCGGTAGCCCCCCCAACAAACGCCGTCACCGCCCAAGGCGTACGACCGTGGCTCTGGGAACAGCCAGCGCTGCGCCGGCAAGCGTGGTATCTAGCCGACTATAAGTCGGGCTCTTCAGGCCTGCGGCCAGAGGACGACCTTCGCCGTCCCATCTTCGCCACACGCAGAGTCGGCGCCGGCTGATTCCTGGCGCCAAGCGCCTACAGAGCCCGAGCCTGCCCTTGAGCGCCGTGAAGGGTTCCCTCGGCCAGCGTCAGCCCTAAGAAGGAATGTTATTTCTAGACGGTTTCTTAAAAGATGTTCGTTTTAGGGTTATTCGGCGCAGGTCTGTAGCCCGACCAAGGCTGGTTGCGACAGAGGATTGATGTCGAGTGCAGCCTGCAGCCAGGGAATGGCGGCATCACAATCGCGGGGATCACCGTAGATGTAAGAAAGCCCCAGGGTGTAGTAATACGCTTCGTTTTCCAGCCCCAGGTCGATGGCCTTCTGCAGGGGCACAACCGCGTCTTCGTAACGCTGGCGTCGGTATAAAGCCATGCCTAAATGCGCCTGGGCTTCGGGGTTGTCGGAATTCATTTCCACCGCCCGCTCCAATTCGATGATCGCCCGATCAGGATCGTCCTGATAATAATAGGCCCAGCCCATGGCGTCGTAGGCGATATCGTAGTTGGGTTTGACGCCGATGGCCTGTCGATAGTACTCGATGGCCTGATCGTATTCGCCCAGGGCCGTGTAATTGAGACCGGCTTCGTAATAAAGACGGGCCAGTTTGGGATGAATGCGGATGGCCTCCTGATAGGCTGCGATCGATTTTTCGTATTCACCCTGAATGTTATAGGCATAGGCCAACGCCCGATGCGAATCCAGACTTTGCGGATTCAGTCGCACGGCTTCCAGACCCTCTTCTTCGGAACGATTCCAGTTCCCCAAATCTCCATAGATCTCGGCCAGGTACGCATGGGCCTCGGCCAATTGCGGGTTGAGATCTACGGCATGAATGCCTATCTGCACGGCTTTATTATAGTCGCGGTTCCAATCCAGCGTCCAGGCATAGATGGCATTATTGTAGGCCGCGGTGTCATTGAGTTCCATGGCTTTTTCGGCACTGTGTAGGGCGGACGGGGCGTCGTCATTGAGGATTTGCAGTCGCGCCAAACGCGCCCAACTGTTGTCATCTTCGGGCCGGAGTTGGAGATAAGCCTGATACGCGGCGATGGCATCGTCGAGCCGACCGTCCTGATACGCGACTTCGACGTCCAGCAAATAGTTTTCGGGTGCAGGTGTGGGGGTTGGCGTGGGCTCGAAGGGATTGGGAATAAAGCCGGGCTGGCGCACAGCATAAATAAGGAGTGCAGCCATGATGGCGGTGAAAAAGAGGATGCGACGGCGCTTGCGATTGCGGCGACGCTTACGACTGTCTGAGATATACATGAAGCATCGTTTGGTTTGTTTCGAGATAGGGAGTGATGTAAATTATATCACAGCCAAGACTGACAACCATGACGCCTGAGGCGATGGATTGGGTGCTCGGTGTCGCACCACTGCCCGGCGCATCTGAGCGGGGCCAAGTCCCCGCAGGGACTTTGGCCTTGCGGCGGCGACGTCATGCCGGCAAATACCTCCTCACAAGTACACGACGGCCAAAATACCAGGAGGGTTGTCGAGCGCCCGGCGCATCCGTGATGCGCCGTTTTCGCCGCCTAACCCGCCGCATCACGGATGC
>JAADGC010000026.1 GCA_013152585.1 Chloroflexota bacterium | reverse complement strand
GAAAGATGAATGCTCGACTTGGCTCGTATTTGGATGTCACGGACCGCGTTTCACGCTCGCTCAGCGTCGTCAGCACCTGCGCCCGGCTCTCCATGACCGCCGCGGGGGGGACGGACGGTGCAAGGAGAGGATGGCTTTGAGATGATCCCTTACGAAGGGGACGTCGATATCTAATCTGCGTTAAGGTGCACCAGCAAAGAATGGTGCCCTGTGTGACGCACTTCAAAAAGGACTGGAGTCCGGCGAAAATGACACATGCAGCTTAGCGTCGAGACGCGGTTATGGCGGCCATGCAAAACTTCCGCTCAAGCGTCAGGACGACCAGCGCCTGGGCAGTTTTTTGAGAAGTATTACCGTCGAGCCTGACATTTATTTTCTCCCTCGAACTTCGATCCTGGCATCAGATGCTTTTATGTTCAAATTATAGCACGTTGTTTGAGAGAGGAAGAATTCCTAAACAAGGTGTACGAGGCCGCTGTACATTTTATTTAAGCACTTGCCTTTGTCGAATACCACGGACGCGCCTCTTTCAGCAGGGTTTTTCGTACGCCAAGAGAGGGCGAGCAAATCCGGAGGTCGTGTCGAGCCGTCGGCAGCGGTCGATCGGGAGGGAGAGCTTCGAATATTGACAGTCATATCGTTACGCGATATTATCGTGACATGATAGAGTCGTTTGCATCCAAGGAGACCGAAAAAATATTCAAGGGGCACGCATCCCGTAAGTTGCCCCTTGCTATTCAAAGAACAGCTCGTCGCAAATTGCTCTATCTGCATGATGCTGAAGATGTGAACGATTTATTGGCCCCGCCGGGTAACAGGCTTGAAAAGTTACGCGGTGATCGTGAAGGCCAGCACAGTATTCGCATCAATGACCAGTGGCGTATTTGCTTTCAGTGGGAAAACAACCGCGCCTTCAATGTCGAGATAGTAGATTACCACTCATGAGGTTACGATTCATGGAAGATAGATTGCCCCCCATCCATCCCGGAGAAGTCCTGTTGGAAGATTTTATGAAGCCTTTGGGCCTGAGTCAGTACCAGGTGGCGAAAGATATAGGCGTGCCTGCTTTGCGGATCAGCCAGATCGTTAACGGCAAACGTGCCATTACGGCTGATACAGCCATGCGATTGGCTCGGTATTTTGGCACAAGCCCGGATGTATGGTTGCGCTTGCAAGCCCGCTATAATCTGGAGAAAGCCCAAATGGCGTATGGCGAGCGCATCAAGGCGGAGGTCAAGGTTTTGGAACGTCCTCCGCATGATTCGATATCCGAGGTTGCTTAAGTGTGGAAGGATCATGCGGGCCACTCCAAAGCGGCACTGCTCATCGGCAAATAGGTCGAAATGGGCCGAAGGCAGGCGAGCCCGACTTGGTCGCGGGTGCGAAGGTTTAAGCCCCGTGCAGTTGTGTAGCCGGGCGGCTTCAGCCCCCGGCGGAGGGCGGCACGACGAGTGTGTCGGATCGCGCATACGGCTGTGAGCAGCGGTGAGCCAGGGCGCGTTTGCCGGTGGGGAGGTGTGGTGGCCGGCGACCGCCCGGCGGTGAACCGCAGGGCTACAAAACGGCGCCGGGTGAACCCGGCTTGGTCGTGGGCGCGATTCATTTGCCAAATGCTGCGGACGCGCCCCCTGGAGCAGGCCTGTTCGTACGCCAAGAGAGGGCGAGCAATTTCGGCCAGATTGCGCTGTGGCAAAGGTGCTTTTGCGATGTACGCGCTTTTTGATGCCACCTTGTCGCCAGGAAATTGTTCGCCCCTACAGTTTGGCCATGGTTGGTGCGGGGAATTGCTCGCCCGGCATGGCTGTACGGTAACCGGTCGTGTTGACAACAGCCCACCGAAATGGGGGGGCCGCAGTCAACACGATCGGTCGGCGAAGGCCGACCGGCGGCCGCAGGCCCCGTAGCCCCGATTTCAATCGGTGGGACGGCTTCGCCACGGCGGATCGCGAATCCGCCTCAGAGCCCTCTTTTTCCCCTCCTGGCCCGCTCTCCTCTTGGGCTACTCATCCTGAGGGCCACCTTGACACTTGCTCATAGCCGGATTCGCAATCCGGCGCCCTTACAGACGCGCTTCGCCCCGAGCAGCGATCGGGTGGGGGTTTGTTCTTCGTCGCATCACGGATGCGACGAGCGCGGCAAACGCCTCATTCCCTGACAGTTGCAAGAAGTGTCCGTAGAGAAACATGGAAATGGCCTTGCCCGGGCACGTACTCCAAACATATTGACACCAAATTTGGAGTTGCTGGGAATGCCTATAGCGCTTTCCCAGATTCGTGCTAGGCGCCGTAGCCTTCTTCCTGAGGTGCGTATAAAATACAAAATGCGCTCAAGAGCCGAAGATTGGGGAACGAATCCTTTCGGAAGCAGAGGAAGTATGAGGGGCAAGCGAGAGATCGTGGACTATGTGTGGGACATGTATGAAAACGCGCAGAAGGCGATGCAGTTTGTGAAAGGGAGGCAATTTGAGGAATTTGGGCCAGATGAACAGGCGCCGTATGCTGTGGTGAGAGCGTTGGAGATTCTCGGTGAGGCAGCGAAGAAGATACAGATAGCCCAAATTGCCTAGCGTCCCCGGAATTGAGGCCGGCGTTTTTGCAAAAAGGCGGTCACGCCCTCCTGGTGATCGGCGGTGCGAATGGCGATTTCCTGGATCTGGGCTTCGTATTCCAGGGCCTCGGCCAGGGTGCTGCTGGCAGCTTTGTTGAGCACGCGCTTGCTGAGGCCAATGCCGCGGGTGGGGGCCTGGGCAAAGCGTTGGGCCAGTTCGGCCACGGTGGCGTCCAGCTCGGCCGCAGGCACCACCTGATTCACCAGGCCCAGTTGCAGGGCTTCGGCGGCGGGCACCTTGCGGCCGGTGGTCAGCAGCTCGAAGGCGCGGGCCGGCCCCAGCAAGCGCTGCAGATACCAACTCACGCCGCTGTCGGGCGCCAGGCCAATGCCGATGAAGGCTGATGCCAACGCGGCTGCGTCGGAGGCAATGCGCATATCGGTGGCCAATGCCAGGCCCAGACCGGCACCGGCCGCAATGCCATTGATTTTGCCCAGGATCGGTTTTTCGAGGTCACGCATGGCCAGGACGATGCGGTGATAGCCCTGACGCAGGTGCTCCCCCACCGACATCTCCTTCCCCGCCTCCCGGAACTCCACCAGGTCCTGCCCGGCGCTGAAGGCGCGCCCGGCGCCGGTGAACACCACACAGCGCACGCTGTCGTCGTCGGCGCAGGTTTTGAGCGCGGCCAGCAATTCCTTGCTCATGGCCGTCACCAAGGCGTTCAGACGCCCGGGGCGGTTAAGAGTGATGGTGGCAATGCCGTCCTGGATGTGGAAAAGAATGTGTTCGTACATGGTGTGTTACATGCTGAGCGCAATGGCGTCTGCCCGGGTGCGTTGTCAAGGGAACAAGAAGGCTCTTTTGGATTTCGTGGGGGTCTCGATTCGCAATCCGAAATTCGAATTTTCACCCCCGCACTCTACCTTTCGTGGTTGTTGAGCGTGAAGAACTGTTCGGCTACCTGAATCATGGCGTCAGGGCTGGCCAGCACCGACCAATCGGTGACGTTGCTGACCGTGGTGTCGACCACGCCGGGCACGGGGCGAATCCAGCTCATCACATAGCTGGAGAGTGCGGCTTCATCCGGTGCCAGCAACAGCATGCTGAGATCCGCATCAAAGCTATGGTAGGTGCGCAAAAGCCACACGGGTTTGACCCGTGGATGAGCGGGCAGATTCCAGAGTTCGCTAAAGGCTGTATTGTCGCGGCCGGGCAAGAGCACAATACGCACGGTGGCGGCTTTCAGCCCCCTGGAACCGGCGCGGGTGAGGACAATGTCCATCAGATTATCAATATTGGCCTGGCCTCCGAAGGAGAGGGCCGCGCTGGTACCGATCACGCCTTGGGCAGAGCGCACAACATCGATGAGAAAGTCATCAAATTTTGCTAACTCGTGTACCATACAGATGATGCGTAGATCCGCACGCTCCCGCAGCCAGTTGACCCACAAGGGGGTGACGCAGGGGCCTTCATAGTCTCGCAAACGGGCCAGCAGGTCTTCCCGCGCTAGTTCGTCGTGTCCGCTGAGGATGTTGGCGTCGATTATAGCGATGGTGCTTTGGTTCATAGTGCTGGTGTGGAGAGGAGGAATGATTCAGTCGATATCCTGTTGCTGATCGAGCGTATACTCAGCGTCGATTGTGTCTGGTTCCGAGGTCGTCCAGTACTGGGCAATGACGCCGAGTTTGAGTAACAACACAAGACTGCCCAGGCCGATTACCCCGGCCAGAAACAGCAGTCCGCACAGTAAAAATAAGATTTCCATTAGTCTTGCCAGGAAGGAATACGGTCTTGGACAGAGCGGCCACTGGCCGCAGGATAGGTGATTTCCCAGTAGGGGAGCCAGCCCAGGGCCACGATGTCAACCCGCACATCGGCCCGGCGGGGTTTGACCAGATAAGGCTCGCTGGCATCCAGAGCCTCGGCCCATTTGCCGGTGATCTCCTCGGCTTCGTCCTGGATGGTTTGTTGCAGGTCTGCGATTTGGGCCTGGAGACGAGCGATCTCGTCGTGTGATTCTGCGATATCGGCTTTGGCGCGGGTGGTCATGCGGCGCTTGGTGGCAGCGGTCGTCAGCCCCCGCGAACGACGGCGCCCGAAAATGCCCAACATGCCGATCACCGTCTCGGCGCCGGAGATCATTTCTTCGCGCTTGCGGGCTTCGTACTCGGCCTCATCATCTGTCAGCTCCCGTTCTTCGCGCTTGAGCCGGGTTTCCAGGCGGTCAAGCCGGATGCGGTATTTTCTGCGCATCTTGTCAACTTCGGCGTCGCGGCGTTCGCGGGCAGCTTGTTGCAGACGCACCTTGAAGTCTCGCTCCGATTCGCCGGATTGGCTGTACATCTTGAGGCTGGGATTGTAGAAGAGTCCCAGCCGCTTTTCGTGATAGAGAAAGTCGCTGAAGTCTTTGGCGTAGGATTTCAGCTCGCGGAGGGAATTGAGTTCGGCAGGGATGGTGTTGAACAGGGCGTCAGTTTCAGGCTGGGGTTCGAGTTCGCGGGTTTCGATGTTCAACAGATCGGCATCTTGCCAGCGAATGATGGTGCTGATGTCGTTGGGATACACCAACATGCCTAGCGATTGCGTCTCGTTGACCCCGCGCCTGCGATCCACAAAGCTGACACGGCCCTGGGCCAGCAGCGCCGGATCGTAAACCAGCCGGGTTTCGTCGGCCTGCACGTTGTGCTTGAGTTCTTTTTCCAGGATGGCGAGGGCACGGTTGGCGCTGATACGCACGGGCAAATAAACCTGGGGGAAACCGGGTGGCAGGGCAGGGGGGGTGCTGGAGGTGCCGGAGGGCGTGGCCGTGGCAGCCGGGCTGGCCTGCTGCACCCGCGGCGCCGCGTTTCTGGCCGGAGCCGCCGCCGCGGGTTGGGCTTGCCGTTTGGCCTTGGCCATCAGAGTGCGCACCTGGCTGCGAGTGAGCGGCCCGCGCAGATAGCTCATGGCCCAGCGCGTGTTGAAGATGACGGGCTGATCTTCGTGCACGTTGTGCAGGATAAAGACCCTTGAGTCCAGGGCAGAGATAGCTTTGTCCAGCGTGCGACGGTCGAGGGTACTGCCTGCCTGGCTGGTCGCCGATTCCAGGCCATCGAGCACGCGGGCTTTGTCGCGCTCGGTCTGCAATTTGCCGATGAACCAGGTACCGGCATTGGAGAGTCCTTTGTAATCGATATCCACCGGATTTTGGGTGGTGAGCACCACGCCCACACCATAGGCGCGGGCCTGTTTCATCAGCGTAAGCAATGGCTTTTTGGAGGGTGGATTGGCCACCGGTGGGAAGAAGCCAAAGACTTCGTCCATGTATAGCAGGGCTCGCAAGCTGGTGGTGCCCGACTGCTGTCGCATCCAGGTGATTAGCTGTTCGAGCAGCAGGGTGACGAAGAACATACGCTCGGCATCATTGAGATGGGCGATGTAGAAGATGCTGTGGCGGGGTTTGCCGTCGGGCGCATACAACAAGTTGGAGATATCAAGCCCTTCGCCTTCGAGCCAGGAGGCGAAGGAGGGCGAGGCGATGATGTTGTTCATGGCCATCGCCAGGCCAAAGCGGTCTTTGGCGGGGAAGAAGGTGTCGATGTCGAAGACGCCCAATTGGCGCACCGGCGGCGTCTGGATGGCGGTGATGATCTTGGCGATGTCCAGGTCTTCACCTTGCTTCCAATAATGTTCGAAAATGGTGGAAAGGAGGATGTGCTCACGACTGCGCAGGGGATCAGCATCGATATCCATCAGCCCCAACAGAGCGCTAACCACGCCCTGGATCTGTTCTCGCAGGATTTCGGCATGGTCGTCCCAGTTGAGCTGGGGGGCGCGGAAGGAAGAGAGGATAGAGATAGGGAGGCCGGCGTCGGAGCCGGGGGTGTAGACACGAAATTCGGCGCTGTTTTTGAGCATACGGATGCGCTCGGGGCCTTCGCCCCAACCGGCCAGACCCTTGCGCCAGGTGTCGGCGATTTTGCGGGCGTACTCGGGCACGCTCATGCCTTTGCGTCGGGCATCATCCACATTCACCCAGGGTTCGAAATCTTCCGGCGCCAGATCGGGAAACGTAAGCAAGAGATTCGTGATGTCGCCTTTGGGGTCGATGAGCAAGGCGGGGACGTTGTCGATGGCGGCTTCTTCCAGCAAGTCGATGCAGAGGCCGGTTTTACCGGAGCCGGTCATGCCCACACAAACAGCATGGGTGGTGAGATCGCGGGCATCATACATGACCAGGTCTGCGGTCAGTTCACCCTTTTCGATGTCGTATTCTTTGCCAAGATAAAAGGCGCCCAGTTTTTCAAACGGCTGCAACATGGGAAGACTCCAGCAGGAGATAGTGGATGAGACTCTTATTGTAACTCAGAGATAGAGTTGGTTGAAAGTCTTAAAATGGCGCCATGGGGGACGATACAGCACGTACCCAAAGGGTCGATGGTTAATTGCCACTGGCTGAGGCGGCGCGGCGACGCATTATGGAGAGGATGCGGGGCATGTTCTGGGTGTAGAAGCGATACAGCGCCGGCCGCGGGGCATAATCCCAGGCGCCGATCCACTGCCGCAAGGTACCGCCGAATCCCAGTTTGAAGCGCACCACACCCCACATGGGGTCACTTTCTATAAGAGTGTCGGGCGCCCCCCACCAGTCGTACGTGGTGCAGCCTTGCGCTTTGGCCCAGCGCATGGCCTGCCATTGCAGCAGATGATTGGGCATGAGGCGGCGGTGTTCGTTGCTGGAAGCGCCGTAAAAATACCAGGCCGTGGCACCAAAGCGGAAGAGGAACACACCGGCTATAGGCTGATCGTCGACCGCGGCCAGCAGCAATTGTCCCAGACCGGCGTCTTGCAGACGCTGCATGACCCGCAAATAATAATCTCGGGGGCGGATGAGAAAACCATCGCGCCGGGAGGTTTGGGCATAGAGGTCGTAAAAGGTGTCGAAATCGGCGCTCGTTTGCACCTGCACGCCCCGTCTCGCTGCCAGGCGAATGTTGTAGCGGGTTTTCTGCTTCATGCCCGCCAGCATGCCGTCCTCGTCCTGACTCAGGTCAGACAGCACGGTGTTGCGAAACTGAATCTGGTCGGGGCTGAACACCCAGCCTCGTTCTTGCAAGAGGGCGATTAAGGTCTGCCCGGCGGCACTATCGGCGTCGACGTCGGGGTCGATCTTGATGAAGAGGGTGCCGCTGCGGCGGGCGTGCTGTTCCAAATCGGCCAATACGGCTTCCCAGTTGTGCGCATCCGCCACGATCGGACCCTTGGGTACGTACTGCACCCGCACGGGCAACTTGCCCAGCCGCCGGGTGAGTATGTTGGCCGCGGCCATGGGATGTTCGGTATCCCCCCAGAGCAGGGCTTGGTTCTGCCAGGTGGGCGCCTTGAGTGCGGCCCAATGGCTGCTCTGCAGGATGTGGGGACGGGCAAAGCGCAGCAGCAGGGCATCGAACTGCCCGGGATCGGTGATGAGGGTGGGAGTCATGAGGCAGGCGGGGTGAGGTTGGCGGTGCGGGCACGGGTCAGGCGCACGAAGTCTTGGGGGGCCAGCACAACCTGCAACCCGCGTACACCGGCACTCATGGCAATGCCGGCAAACTGCAGGGCGCCTTCGTGCAACCACACACGAAAGCCCTTATTGATCAAAGCCAATGCACTGATCCCGCCCTTTTTGAGGCCGGTCATGTGTTCGGCCTCGGCCAGGGGAGCCATGCGTACTTTTTTGGCGCCAACCGCTTTCGCCAGGGCCTTGAGATCGAGCTCTTGATCTGCGGGCAGGACGGCCAGGATGGGCTTGCCTTTATCGGGCAGGGTGACCAGGGTTTTGAATACCTGACCAGGAGGCATGCCGATGCCTGTGGCCACTTCCGGCGCACTGACGAAAACATTGGGATCGTATGTGTGGGTGGTGTACGAGATTTTTTTGCCATCGAGGAGGCGCGTAGCCAGCGTTTTTTGCAGTGGGTTCATGGGGGCTCGAAGCTGTCGTGATAGGGGGCAGTATCTCCGGGCTTGATTGTACACCGCGGCGAGGCCGGCGGCCAATGTGGAAGGAGCAACGGCTTTATTGACCGCCTGATCCGCTGCCTTTATAATGATGGCTACGTGTTACGTGCTCTCACTCACTCCTGACATTTTTCATCGAACCATGCCACACACCGATTCCCTTCACGTCGCCGCAGTCGGCGCCGGCTATTGGGGCAAAAACCTGATCCGTAACTTTGCCCAACTACACGTCCTCGATCTCATCTGTGAAGCCAGTCCCGACCTCTTGCACAGCCGGGCCAGCCAATATCCGGGCGTACGCACATCCACCCATATCGAGGACGCACTGACCGATGAGCGTATCGACGCCGTGGTCATTGCTACACCCGCGACCATGCACTACGCCCATGCCAAAGCGGCGTTGCTGCACGGCAAGCACGTCTTCGTCGAAAAACCCCTGGCTCTGCATTATGATGAGGGCAAAGAGCTGGTCGAGCTGGCCCGGAAGCGGGGGCTCATCCTGCAGGTCGGGCACATTCTGGAGTTTCATCCCGCCATTACCGCCCTGAAAAAACTGGTGAAAAGTGGCGAATTGGGCAACATTTGGTACATCTATTCCAACCGCCTTAATCTTGGTAAGGTGCGGCAAGAGGAGAACATCCTCTGGAGCTTCGCTCCCCATGACATCTCCATCATTCTGAGACTGTTGGGCCAGGAGCCGGAGCAAGTGACTGCTTTCGGACAAGGCTACCTGCAATCTGACATCGCCGACGTCACCCTCACGACGCTCTCATTCCCGAACGAAGTCAAGGCCCACATCTTCGTCAGTTGGCTGCATCCCTACAAAGAGCAAAAACTGGTAGTCATTGGCGACAAGAAAATGGCCGTTTTTGACGACACCGTCACCGAGGGCAAGCTCAAGCTCTATGACAAAGGCATTGAGTGGCATTCGGGTTTCCCGGTGCCTCGCCAGACCTCCGAAACCACCCTGATGCTGGAAAATCAGGAGCCGATGCGGTTGGAATGCCAGCATTTTCTGGAGTGTATTCGCTCGGGACGGCAGCCTCTCACCGACGGCGCCAGTGCCCTGCGTGTGCTCAAGGTGTTGGAAGGGGCGCAGCGCTCATTGGAACGCGCCGGCACGCCTGTGTCTCTCGCCGAGATTGATACCAGCCCCGTAACCGCTCCCGCCGCCGCCCCGGCCCCCTTCGTGCACCCCACCGCCGTGGTGGACGAGGGCGCTCAGATCGGCGCCGGCACGCGCATCTGGCATTTCAGTCACGTCATGCCCACGGCTCGCATGGGCGAACGCTGCAATCTGGGCCAGAATGTCTATGTCGATAACAACACGGTCATCGGTAACGGCGTGAAGATACAGAATAACGTCTCTGTCTACAATGGCGTCATTCTCGAAG
>JAADGC010000103.1 GCA_013152585.1 Chloroflexota bacterium | reverse complement strand
GCTTCTACGAAGAAATACTCACCCCACATCACGCTCTCATCCACGCCCAACCCCTTACGCTGGTGGTAGCTGCCGTGCCTGAGGATGCCCTCCCACCCCGGGGTTTGGTCAGCGAGATAATCGGCGCCGGTGAGCGTATCGAGGATGATGAGGGCGGCCTGCCGGTATCGCGCCGCATGAACCGTATCCTGGTCCATCTGCGCCAGAGTCAGCAGGCCGCTGGCAGCGATGGCCGCCGCCGAGCTTTCGGCCTGGCTTCCCGGTTCCTGCCAGTCGTTGGGCGGGATGCCGGGCCCGAAGGGAGCGTCATCTTCGAAAGAAGTGCTTTCGATAGTATAGTCGGCGCACATCTTGGCGGTTTGCAGATATTGACGGTTGCCCGTGAGCTGGTAGGCGGTGCCGAAGCCATACAATGCCCAGCTCTGCCCCCGGGCCCAGGCAGAATCGCCACGCCAGCCTTGATGCGTGGACTGGCGCAGGAACTCGCCTGTTTCCAAGTCGAACAAACCCTCATGGGCGGTGGAGCCGTCGCCTCGCACAAGAGTGCGGCGGGTCGTCAGGCAGTGGGCGTGCGCCTTGCGTAATAGCTCCGCATCGCCCGTCTCCAGGGCGGCGTAGAATACGATGCCCACGTTCATCATGATGTCGATGAAGAGGGAGTTATCGGCCACGAAGGAGCGCAAGTACTGTCCTTTTTCCTGGAAGCGCAATCCCATGGTCTTCCCGGCCGTGATGATGATATCGTTCAGAGCAGGATCACCGGTCAGATCATACCAGCGCTTCCAGGTGGACCAGAAAACAAAGCCAAGATCATGGACATCCCGATCGACCTTGCGGGGCTCGAGCCGGCGGGAGTAGTGCTCGGCACGAGCGCGCCATTCGGGGCTGCCGGTACGCCGGTGAAAAAGCCACATCATGCCGCCCAGGAAGCCTTCACACCAATTGGTCCAGAGCTCGCCTTCATGTCTCCACTTGCCCCCCTGCGTGTATATGGGGAAAAAATCTGGATACAGGGTGATGAGTTCATCGACCTGTTCCTGAGCAAACTCGAAGGCGTGCCGAAGTTTGGGGATGAGGTCGGCTGCTTTTGGTTCCTGTTTCATGAAATGCCTCGACTATAAGGATAGGTCGTTCCAACCCTATTCGTAGATGGCTCGTAGGGCGTCATCGAAATGAAAAGCCATGGCTTTGGCTGCGCCGACCGAATCCCCAGCCACAATCCTCTCCACGATGCGCTCGTGAGCCACTTGCACCGACTGGCGTTCCTCGTCGGTCAAACGATGAATGAGTCCTTCCCGAATCACGTCACGCAGGACGTGACGTATGCTGTGAACTAAATGATAGAGCAAGGTGTTTTGGGTGGACAGGGCGATAAGCACGTGGAACTGTACGTCGAGATCGGCATAGGTTCCTGTCTCATCCAGGTGCCGTCGCATTTTCGCCACCAGCTTCTGTAGTTCTTTGACCTGTGCTTGCGTCCTTTTTCTGGCGGCCAGACGGGCGCATTGCATCTCGATCCCATAGCGAACTTCGATGATTTCCCGCACCTTCTCCTGTTCGAAGGTCACCACCCTCTCGAAAAAGGAATCCAGGATGTCTCCGCTGACGGGCCGGATCACGGCCGTACGACCACCGGATATCTCGATGACCCCGCGCCCTTGCAGTATTTTGAGCGCTTCTCGTACAACAGGCCGGCTCACCCCGAACGCTTCCGTGAGAGCAGCGGAGGAGGGCAGCTTATCGCCCGGCTTCCCCCCTTCCATCTCGATCATTTCCATGATGGCGTCTGAAGTCTGCTCTACCAGAGATTTATGGATCAGCACAGTTGACGGCGTCTGCATTTTACAAGCCTCGCAGTATTTGACAATTCCTGAGGTACGGGGTAATCTATATCATATATTATCATACAGGCTTACAAGCATATTATAATACATCTCAGTCAATTTGGCAAAGCCAACCACCCCATCCAACACACCCATGGCAAAATTAGCCGTCAACAGCAAACGAAAAGCAGTCTACGACTGGATTTTGACGCGGATCATCGAAGGAGACTTCGCACCCAACACGCCGCTCGTCATCGATGAGCTGGCTCGAAACCTGAAAGTCAGCCCCATCCCTATTCGGGAAGCGCTGCAACAACTGGAGGCAGAAGGGTTCGTTGTCATTCGTCCTTATGCCGGGGCGACGGTCTCAGACTTACAGCCAGGTATGATCTCCGAGATCTTTTTGCTCTTGGAAACGGTCGAGATCATCTGTGGGCGCATGGCCTGCATCCATCTGAATGACGACAGTCTGCAAAAAGTCGCGCGCCTACTCAAAGAAATGGATGCCTTGGTAGACGACGCTGATCGCTGGTCCGAGCACAATATCCGCCTACATAAACTTATTTGCACATGCTCCGGGGCCATGCTCATCACCGAAATCATGAAACGCATGTTGTTGCACTGGGATCGGCTACGCCGGCATTATCTCGAAGACGTATTCGGGAAACGCATCGCCAAAGCGCAAGCAGACCACTGGCTGATGTTCGAGGCCATTCGCACCAGGGACCCCAATCGCTTGGAAGAAATCGCACGGGAACACAACCGATCCGCCCTCAAGGACTATATCGATCACTTACACGGCGCCGGATTTACTGACGACCAAGTACCCATCGTCTGGAATTTGGACAGACTACAAGTTTAGCCGATGAACGCAAAGACTCGTTTTCTCAATGCCCTGCATCTTCAACCTGTCGACCGCCCCCCCGCTGCGGCAGTGGTCACCGGCATCACCGTGGGCATGATGGAAAAAGCCGCGATTACCTACCCGGATGCCCATAAGGACGTCGACCAGTTGACGGATCTGGCCGCCTCTATTTGGGAATACTGCCAGATCGAAGCCATCAAACTGCCCTTCGGCATGACAGTCGAGGTCGAGGTGCTGGGATTGGAGATCGATTACGGCACCCTCGACACCCTGCCCACCGATATCTACCCGATCTGGAATCATCCGGATGATCTATTCATTCCTGATGATTTCTGTGACCGGGGTCGGGTGCCTCTTGTACTCGAGGCCATCGCGCGCCTGCGCCGACGTTATGACAATGAAGTTGCCGTCATCTCTTCCACCGTCGGGCCTTTTGCCCTTGCCGCCAAAGCATTCGGCTTCCCTCACTTTTTTCCCTGGATCATCACGCATCCTCAGTATGTGCACCAGATCATGGACAAAATGACGGACCTGGCCATCCGCTATGCCAACAAGCAAGTGGAGGCTGGTGCCGATGCCATCGTGCTCGGAGAAGCAACCTGTTCGGGAGATCTCATTTCACCTCACACCTATCGTGATTTCATCCTTCCCTACCATAAACGCCTGTGTGCTGCCATTCAGGGCCCGACCATCCTTCATATCTGCGGCAAATCATCGAATCACCTCCCCTACATCGCCGAAACCGGCACCACCTGCTACAGCTTCGATGAAGGGGTAGATATGGCCCAAGCGCGCAAATATCTCAAAGGCAAAGTCTCTCTGGCTGGCTACGTCCCCACCGTCGAGGTATTGCTCGACGGCAGCCCGGAACTGGTTTACCAAGCATCACTGGAATGCCTCAGCAACGGCGTCGACATTCTGGCGCCCGGCTGCTCCCTGCCCCAGCACACCAGTATGAAAAATGTAGCGGCCATGGTACAGGCGGCCAAGGACTGGGGCGCTTCACCTGAGGTGCGCCAGGAAACCCCCACCGTCATCCACTCATTGTCGACGCAAAAACAGCGCCCGGCCAAAGCACGACGCTCGGGTCGGCGCACCCGTTCCCACACGAGCCTGTGACACACTAGCTATCGAACCAGAGTCAGGCGAGAAACCAAGGAGACGGAGAGCACACACCCCTCCCACGGCCGTAATCTGAGGCTCGCCTCGAAGCCCACAGCGTGAAAAACCAACCGTTCTGCATCCGCCTTCCAGGAGGTCCACGGTGAGTTCGATCGTCAAGGTCGAAATCGGACAATATGATTATACCTTCGCAGGCGAGTTCAAATTCTTTGAACCCAGCCCCGAAGGACGCGTTGTCCGCCCTTCGATCCTGGTACGGCTCACCGATGAGGACGGTTTCAGTGGCTGGGGACAGGCAGTGCCCGTTCCCAGTTGGAGCTACGAGACAGCAGAGACGGTAACCAGCACCCTGGCCCACTATCTGGCTCCCCGACTGTTGGGCGCCGATCCCACCGATTTCGCCGATGTGCATGATCGCATGAACCAAGCCATTCGGCCGGGGCTGACCACGGGCCAGCCACTATGCAAAGCGGCGGTGGATCTGGCCTGCTACGATCTGACCGGCAAGCAACGGGGTAAGTCGGTCTCGTATCTGCTGGGTGCAACCGCGGTTCCCACGCAACTGACGCTGAGCTGGACCATCAATGCCACCGAGCTGAGCCAAGCAGAGCTGCAGTTAGAAGCGGGAAGGGCGCGGGGCTATCACCACTTCAATTTCAAGGTCGGCCCCCCGCAAACACCCGCATATGATCTGGCGCTGGCTCGCCTCGTCCACGATTTTGCCCCCGCCGGCTTTTGCTGGGCCGATGCCAACACCGGCTACGACCTGGAAACAGCCCTGGAAGTGCTGCCAAAGCTGGCAGATAGCGGCGTGGATGTGCTGGAATCCCCTCTACCGCCCATGTATGTCAGCGGTTATCAATCATTACGTAAACAAGGAGCGCTGCCCATCGTGATGGACGAAGGGCTCATCTCACCTCTGGAAACAGAAGCTTTTATCACCTGGGGCATGATGGACGGGCTGACCCTGAAAGTAGGGAGATCAGCCGGGATATGGCAAACCCGGCAGATCGCCGAGCTGGCCCAACAGCATGGCCTCTTCCTCCTGGGGTCCGGCCTCTGCGATCCCGATCTGTCGCTGGCTGCCTCGGTGCATGTCTTTTCCTGGGCCGGCATTGAGAAGCCCTGTGCTCTCAACGGTCCCCAATACCTGGCGGAAAGCCTGGACACGAACCGCTCCCGACTCAGCTCCGACCAAATCTCTGTCCCCACCGCTGCCGGTCTGGGGCTGGCCATACATCCACGTGCTGCCGCGGTGCTAACCATTGTGGCGGAGGTGCCGTCATGATACGCCTGATCGCCAGTGCCTTCTATCGCATCCCTATCAAAACCCGGATGCCCTTCCGCTATGGAATCGCCACCCTCACAGAAACCCCTCATCTGTTTTGTGAGCTCACCGTCGATGTAGATGGCAAGATCAGCCATGGCCTGGCGGCAGACAACCTCATTCCCAAGTGGTTTACCAAAGACCCGGCGCAAAGCTACCAGGAAGAAATCGACGCCATGCTCGAGGTAATCGGGATGGCAGCCCTTCACGCCCAGGAAGTGGGCAGCGCCGCGGACGTCTTCACCTTGTGGGAGGGCACCTACCGGGCCCAGCAGCAGTGGGCGCAACAAACGCCCCACCCTCCTCTCTTGTGGAACTTTGGTGTAAGTCTGGTCGAACGGGCACTTATCGATGCCTATTGCCGGGCCATAGAAACCCCCTTTGCCGATGCGGTCGCCGGCAATCTGTTGGGGATCGAGCTGGGCCGCATCCATCCCGAGCTGGCCGGGCTGACACCGGCGCAATTCCTACCGAAATCGCCCTCCCCGAGCATCCTCGTGCGCCACACCATCGGACTGGCGGACACGCTCAGCGAGGCGGAGCTGACGCCTGCAGAACGCCTGCAGGATGGTCTACCGCAAACGCTGGAAGCGAGCATCCAGGCTTACGGCCTGCGCTATTTCAAGATCAAGATCAGCGGTGACGAAGAGCAGGATTTGCACCGAATCGAGCGCATTACCGCCATCATCCAGGCCAACACCCCGAGATACGCATTCACGCTTGATGGGAACGAGCAATATGTCCGGGTGGAAGACTTCAGACAGTTCTGGGAAAGACTGGCCGAAACGGCTGTGTGGCAACCCTTCAGGCAGCATTTACTGTTCGTAGAGCAGCCTTTCCACCGGCGGATTGCCCTGGCTGAAGACACGCAAAGGCAATTGCTGGCCTGGAAGCAGCGCCCCCGCATGATCATCGACGAATCTGATGCCGAACTGCACAGCCTGCTCCGGGCACTGGACTGCGGCTATGCCGGCACCAGTCACAAAAACTGCAAGGGCGTCTTCAAAGGTCTGGCCAATGCCTGTTTTCTGGCTCAGCGCCGGCAAGCCGAACCCGGCCAGGATTATATCCTCAGCGGCGAAGACCTGGCGAATGTCGGCCCCGTTGCTCTCCTGCAGGACCTCGCCGTGATGGCCACCCTTGGCCTCTCCCACGTAGAACGCAACGGACATCACTACTTCCTGGGCCTGAGCATGTTTCCCCGCTCCTGGCAGCAGGCTACATTAGCTGCCCACCCAGATCTTTATGTCGACAACGGTCAAGGTATCCCCGTGCTGTCTATTGCAGGAGGCAAACTCTCGCTGCAAAGCATTCTTCAGGCTCCCTTTGGCGTGGCCGCAAACATCGATCTAAGAGAAGCTGCTCCTGTGGTGCTGCCGATGCGTCACATGCCTCCAGGCATTTCGAGCATGTAAACCGCTTTTTGCACCCTTTCACCCCACTTCCGTGCCGAAATCATCTCCAAGGAAGGTCAAAATGACACAAACCATCGCAGAATTAGGTCAATTGGAACGCCGGGCAGCCTGGCGTGCGAGACTCTTACCCATCATCGGTCTCATGCTCTTTTTGCTCATTTGGGAACTTCTGGTCAGATGGCTCGATATCGCTTCCTACCTTTTGCCTCCACCGTCCGAAGTAGTTGTCCAGATCGTCGAGCGATTCCCCCAACTGCTACAAAACAGTGGGGTAACAGCTTATGAAATGCTCTTGGGCTATTTTATGGCCATCGCCATTGCAGTGCCCCTGGCCATCGCCATCACGGCGTCGAAGTCGTTCGACAATTTCATCACCCCCATTATTCTCTTCTTCCAGACAGTACCCAAGATCGCCCTGGCCCCCCTCTTCCTTGTCTGGTTTGGCTTCGGCACGCTGCCCAAGGTGCTGGTAGCTTTTCTGATTTCCTTTTTCCCCATCATTATCGACACGGCCGTAGGCTTGCGCTCGATCTCACCGGAGATGATCGACCTGGCTCGCTCGATGGGCGCGACGAAGATGCAGATATTTGCCCGCTTTCGGCTCCCCACCAGTCTCCCCTACATGTTTAGTGGTCTCAAAGTTGGGGCCACACTGGCCGTCGTGGGTGCCGTGGTCGGTGAATTCGTCGGTGCCGATAAAGGGCTGGGCTATATGTTACTCGTCACGAATTCCAATATGCAAACAGCACTCATGTTTGGTGTGATCGTAGCACTCACAGCCCAAGGCCTCATTTTATTCTATGTCGTTCAGTTCCTCGAAAACATCTTAATACCGTGGCACATTACCGTTCGTTCGGGCCAGGAACATGGAACCATGTAAGCCACAGCCAGCCGATTTATGCCATTCAATTGCCAAAGGAGGTGATGCCCGGTCAATGCCAAAGACTACCCCACCCTCTCCACTCTATTCGCTCACACTCATTCGTTAACTTGGAGGATGAAATGAAAAAAACCATCGTCTTGATACTAACGCTGTTATTCGTACTGACGTTTGTGCTTGTGGCCTGCGCCCCCCCGGCACAGCCACCGGCTGATACCGGCCCTGTGCCGCTGGAATTTCGTCTGAACTGGACCCTTTACGGCGAACATGCCCCCTTCTTCCTGGGTGTTGACAAAGGTTTTTACACGGATGAAGGCTTGGACGTCACCATTCTCGAAGGGAGCGGTTCTGGCACCACCGTCAAACTGGTCGGCAATGGCAACAATGTCATTGGCTATGCTGACTCAGCCACAATGATGCGCGGTGTCTCTGCTGGTGTGCCGGTGAAGGCCGCTGCGGTCATTTTCCAGTCCAGCCCCATGTCCTTCATCTATCGGGCCGATGCACCTCGCCCCACAACCATCGAGGAGCTTAAAGGCGCCACGGTTGCCGTCACCGCAGGCGATGCCTCAATGTCCATCTTCGAAGCCTGCCTGGGTAAGAATGGACTCACGCTTGATGATGTCAAGCTGATCCAGGTCTCCAACCCGCAAGCGAAAGAAGTGGCTATGCTGGAAGGCACAGCCAATACCTTCCTCGGCTACTTTGTGGATCAACCGCTGCGCATCGAGAAAAATACCGGCGTCGACATCGGGTGGAAACAGCTCACCGAAATTTGCGGTGTGAACACCCTCTCCAGTGCCATCATCGTTAACAACTTCTGGGCGAAAGAGAATCCAGAATTGTTGCGCAAATTCATTCGTGCTTCTCAACGCTCGTGGGCCTACACCCAAGAACATCCGGAAGAAGCAGCGGAAATCTTCGCCAAACACGCGGCTGACAGAGGGTTTGATGTCCCACTGTCTCTGGCCGAAATCCAGGGCTCCCTGACCCTGCTGCATACTCCCAACTCTGCGGGCAAGCCCATTGGTTGGTCGGCAAAGGAGGACTGGGCTGCCACTCAGGAATTGCTGCAAAAGTATGCCAGCTTCAAACCTGAATCGGATGTCGGCGTTTTCTACACCAACGATTTTATCTCCGACCCCCCCTACATGCCGACTAAGTAATCTCCCCCTTGTGCATGCTAGGACGCCTCCAGCCGGGGGCGTCCTTCATGCCTTCAGGCGACAATGCATTCCTCTCATCATACAAAGAGAAACCGAATTCATGGCCGAACCTTTTATTCGCTTACGCAACGTCGAAAAACAATACCTCACCAAGGACAGTGTGGTCCTTGCCACCGAGGATGTCAGCTTTGACATCAACGAATCGGAATTTCTCGCCATTGTGGGGCCCAGCGGCTGTGGTAAAACCACGATTCTGAAAATGATCGCCGGGCTGATCCCCTACACCAAGGGCGAAATCACCATCGCTGGCAAGCTCGTTGATCGCCCACAGACCAATGTGGGCATCATCTTCCAAGACTCGGTGCTGCTGGATTGGCGTGACGTGCTGGACAACGTACTCCTGCAGGTCGATATTCGCCGTCTGAGCCGTCAAAAATACGAGCCCCGCGCCCTTGATCTGTTATGCGATGTCGGGCTGGACGGCTTTGAGCACAAGAAGCCCTATGAACTGTCAGGCGGGATGAAACAGCGCGTGTCCATCTGTCGTGGGCTCATCCATGATCCGCCTCTGCTGCTCATGGATGAACCCTTCGGCTCCCTCGACGCCATCACGCGGGAACAAATCTCCATGGATATCCAGCATCTGTGGATGGAAAAACGCAAGACGGCCTTGCTCATCACGCATAGCATCCCCGAAGCCGTGCTGCTGGCCGACCGGGTGGTGGTGATGACACCCCGTCCCGGTCGTGTGGCCGAGATCATGGACATCGATTTGCCACGTCCGCGCCGGCTTGACCGCCTGCCTGATAAATTCAACGACTACACCGGCCACATTCGCAGCATCTTCCAGGCCAGTGGCGTCCTTCATCTCGATTGATCACACGATTCACAGGGTGCCAAACATGATGACAAATTTCCTTGTTACACAATTGGATCAGTTGGCGCCGATTCGATGCCTGTGTGGTATCACCCGCCGGGCATTCACCCAGGACCCCGACCAGCTTGCCACGCTTCACCTCCTCAGCGTACAAGAAGACGCACAGCTACACTATCACAAAAAAAGCACCGAGATCTATTTCATTCTGGAGGGCGAGGGCACTATGGAACTGGATGGCGAGCGTGTGCCAGTGCAACCATTTTCAGCCATCCTGATCAAGCCGGGCTGCCGTCATCGGGCCGTGGGTCAACTGCGGGTCGCCATCACGGCAATCCCTGCCTTCGACCCCGAAGACGAGTGGTTTGATTGAAGAGGCTCGTTTCATGATCAAAGTTGCCATCCTTGGCACCGGTGCCATCTCCGGCGTCCACATCCAGGCATTCTTGCACTTCCCCGAGCGCTGCCAGATCACGGCGCTCGTCAATCATACACCCTCCCGAGCCGAACAAAAAGC
>JAADGC010000184.1 GCA_013152585.1 Chloroflexota bacterium | reverse complement strand
TGTCGAAACATAGGCCAGCGCATCCTGAATGATAAAAGTGCCGGATGACCAGTGTTCATTTTCATAAATCCCTGCTACCAGAGGATGATTGGGCTCGGCCACATTGATGATGGCCACTCTGTGCCAACCGAGATAGGCGTACAGATACTGGTCATAGCTGTCAATAGCCCGGACAACCCCCAGGGTACGATACTGACCAAGTAATGTGGGAAGTCCGTTTGGAGCCAGGTCGAACCATTCGATCCCATTATCTGCCTGAGAAACAACCAGATAAGAATCGGCGATTTGTAAGCGATAATATCCTGTTTGGTCTTCTCGATAATTGCTTATTTCTACGGGATGGCTGACGTCGGATATATCCCACACGCTGAGCCCGCCCCACCCGGCTGTGATATAAGCGAGAGATTGCTGAATCGTCACCCCATACGCTCCTGGAATCGTTTGGATGCTCAGGCGCCGAACGTGATGCCAATCAGAAATATCGTAGATGGCAAGATAACTCTCCGCCCAATCATCGATTCCCACCACGTACAGAGTGTCGCCGACGATCTCGAAATCATTGATAAAAAGAAATGACGTGGGGATACGGGCAAGGAGGTGTAAGCCAGCGGGTTGAGAACGATCGAACACGGCGATGGTATCCCGGGTGGATACATAGAGCCAATCGCCTGCGATCTTAAGCTGGCCGGGCTGACTGAGGTCGCTATAAGCGCCGACGCGTTGGGGATGGATGGGGTCAGAGATATCGAGAACGCGCAGGCCCAGTTGAGCGTTGAGGATGGTGGCGTAAGGCCCGGCAAGGGCGACGCGCACGACATCTCCGGGCATGCGGAAAGCTCCCACGGCACGTGGCTGCTGCGCTTGGGAGATGTCGATTACCTGCAAACCGCCGCTGCGATTGGCCACATAGGCATAGTCCCCCTGCAAGACAATATCCACGACCACGCCGGGGAGCAGGTCGGTCTGGCCGAGCATTTGCATGGCGTCGGGATCAGTGATGTCGAAAACGGCGAGGCGTTGGCCAATGCCGGCGACCACATAGGGGCCGCGTATGGCCACGGCCAATGTGCTGCCTCCCCACTGCCCCACGAGTTGCAACGGCACATCCCCGCCCCCGGGCGGCGCACCTGTCCCCACTGCCAGCGCCTCGCGCCCGCTCCCCAATAGCACGAGTGCCAGTATGATCAGACCGCGGGACATCAACTGTCGCATCATTAGCTCCTGGCCGCCAAAGCGGCCTGAGAAGAATTCTATCGCAAAGGTGGCAAGAGCACAACGATCCTTTCAGCAGGAGAGCAGAAGCAGGTATAATGAGGGCATGAAACGTCCGCATTGGAGACCCTGGCTGAGGCAGCGTCTGCGCCGGCTGTTCCGCCGGAGCCAGCACGCGGCGCGGCCTCAGGATACCATAAACTTCGTGGCCGAGGCGAAGCCGGGGCCGTTGGTCACAGATCTGTTCGCAGGCGTCAAGACAATCCCCGGCTGGTTTACGTATGACGACTGCGTGCATTTCCATCTGGTGCTCAACATGCAATCATTTCTGGGCGTGGGCGGCGATATGTTGGAAATCGGCAGTTACCATGGCCGCTCCACCGCCTGCATGGCTGCGTATTTGCAGCCAGAAGAGCGTC
Organism: Chloroflexota bacterium; assembly: GCA_013152585.1. Taxonomy (GTDB): domain Bacteria; phylum Chloroflexota; class Anaerolineae; order J102; family J102; genus JAADGC01. The sequence goes on along the minus strand of JAADGC010000184.1, from coordinate 8,382 downwards.
TGGTTGTCTGCGACGCTTTTACGCAGCCCACGGAAGACGCCTACCATGACAAACCCTCGCCCGAGCACCTACAACGCAATCTGCTCTTCGTCAATCCCCAACTGGATGAAGCGCAGGTGGAGGTGCGGGTGGGACTGAGTCGCGATTTGCAATTGGGGGAAGCCCAGTTCCGTTTTATCCACATCGATGGCGGGCATTCGCAAGAGGAGGCGTTGGCAGATTTGCATTTGTGCGCGGCCCATCTGGCGCCCCAAGGAGTGATGGTGATGGATGATTATGAGAACAAGTATTGGCCGGGGGTATCGGCGGCGGTGGATGTGTTTCTGGCCGGAAATAGAGATTTTGTCATTCTGGCAGACCTGAATCGCCATGGCGCCATTGGCCGCAAGATTTATCTGGTTCGCAAGGTGTCTGTGAGAGGGATTGATCTTACGGCTGGATGTGCTGGTATACTAACCTCTGAAAACCGGTTGTAGCACAAGGAGCACCTCTTTGACCATCGATCCCATTGTCCGCGGACGTCTTACCGAACAATTACAACATGTGGTTGCAGATTATTTTGCTATTGATGTCATTGATTTTGATCATACCTTTCCTCCCTATAAGTTTACGGCACGTCTGAGCGGCCGTTTTCTGACGCCGACCGACGTTGCTTATGACCCCATCGCTGCCCGAGCACAGACGGTCGGTTCCCTCGTCTTCTTTCGTGAGGAAGAGGGGCAACCGGTGATCTACGTAGCACAAGGTGAATTACCACAGGCCAGGCCCAATTACCGCCTGGCTGTGATCTTGTTTATAGCCACGTTGGCATCGGTTTTCATCACCTTTGGGCTGAAACCCGATCGCACGATTGATTGGGGCGGGGGCCTCAGCTATGCACTCCCGCTGATGACCATCTTATTGGCGCACGAGCTGGGACATTTCTTTGTAGCGCGGCGCAATCACATCCAGGTCAGCCCCCCCTACTTCATTCCCCTCCCGATCATCTCTCTGGGCACTTTGGGGGCAGTGATCATGATGTTGGCGCCTCCCAAGAATCGTCGTAACCTGCTGCAAATGGCGGCTGCCGGCCCGATAGCCGGTTTGATATTCGCCCTGCCCATCCTCTGGATTGGGCTGAGCCACTCGCCGGTACAGGCGTTGCCCGTGGGCCATAGCTATCTAATGGAGGGGAATTCGATTCTGTATGCAGTGCTCAAGTGGCTGATCCATGGCCAATGGCTGCCCTCGGCCGCGGGCATGGACGTTACTTTGAATAATATGGCCTTCGCCGGCTGGGTGGGCTTGCTGGTCACGGCCCTTAACCTGATCCCGGCCGGTCAGCTCGATGGCGGGCATGCCCTTTTCACCCTGTTTGGCAAGCGTGTACGGGTGGTCACGTATGTGCTCATCGCCGGCATGATGATCATGTCGTTTCGTTATGTGGGGTGGCTGATCTGGGCCGCTTTGTTATATTTTCTGGGACGCCGCTATGCCGTGCCTCTGGATGATCTCACGCCGCTCGACGCCAAACATAAGGCATTGGCGGTTTTCCTGCTCATCCTGGCAGTGCTGCTATTTACCCCCATCCCCTTTACCATTGTCAACCCCTAAGGCCAAGAACGAATCCCCCACAACCCACTCTCATCCTACTCCGGCAACCGCGGCACCCGCGCCAAAATCACACTGATCACCTCATAATTGATCGTGCCCAGGCGCTCCGCCACCTCATCGGCTGTGATTAGCTCGCTACTTTGGCGGCCAATGAGCACCACCTCATCGCCCGGTCGCACGCCGGGGATATGCGAAACATCGATGGTAGACTGATCCATGCTCACACGACCGACGAGCGGCGCTCGCTGCCCCCGCACCAACACATGTCCCCAGTTGCGGGGCGCCCGCCGAAACCCATCGGCATATCCCACCGGGATCACGGCGATCGTCTGCATCCCCTCGGTGCGATAGCTGAGCCCATAGCCGATGGGGGCTCCCGGCGGCAGGGTCTTCACCTGGGCAATCGTGGTTTTCCAGGTGAGGGCGGGGCGGAAGTCGGAGGGGAAGGGGAAGTTGGGTGCCGGAGACAGGCCGTAGAGGCCAATGCCCAGGCGCACAGCATCAAAATGGGCGTCGGGATGCGACAACAGCGTGGCTGTATTGGCGGCATGTACCAGATGCGGCCGCAATCCCTGCGCTTCCAGCAATTGTAGCAGGGTCTTAAAGCGCCCCAGTTGGGCATCGGTAAAAGGATGCTCGGGTTCATCGGCAATGGCCATGTGCGTAAACAGTCCCACCACAGCCAAATGCGGGAGGGTGTGCAAATACGCCAGGAAAGGCGGGATTTCCTGCGGATACAGGCCCAGGCGTCCCATGCCGGAATCCACTTTCACATGCACCTGGGCACTCCGGTTCAAATCGGCCGCGGCCTGGCTCAGGGCCTGGGCGACATCACCGTCATATACCGTCAGTTGTAGATCATACTGCAAAGCGGTGCGGGCCTGCCACGGCGGCGTGTAGCCCAGAATGAGGATAGGGAGATCGATGCCAGCTCGGCGCAGCGTCTGCGCCTCGGACACACAGGCCACGGCCAGCATGTCGGCGCCAGCTTGGGCCACGATGCGCGCGACCGTATCGGCGCCGTGGCCATAAGCATCGGCCTTGAGCACGGCAATCAGTTGCACCCCTTCCTGTAACCGCGCCCGCGCCGCCCGCACATTATCGGCGATGGCAAGCGTATCGATCTCGAGCCAGGTAGGGCGGAGCGTGTTGCGCAGACGCAAATGCTGCCAGGCCGGATTCTGTCGCGGCAACACCTGATCGGCCTGTCCGGGCTCAGCCAACAAAGCCTGGGTCACGCGCTCCATCCGGGCCTCGCGTGAGCCTTTGATCAGGCAACTCGCGCCCGGGCGCAACAAAGGACGCACCAGATCAGCCGCCGCCGCCGGGGTGTCGGCCCGATAAATCTGCTCCGTAGTCAGCCCCGCCCGCATGGCAGCCCCGGCCAGCAGCGAGCCCTGCTCTCCCACCAGCACCAATTTATCCACACTGGCAGCCAGCGTAGGCCCCAGGGCCTCCAGGCGTTCTTGTGCCAGACGCCCCAGTCCGCTATGCCGCCCCAGCACGGCGATGCGCGGCGGCGATAGTGTCGCCAGCACCTGCAGCGCCGCCTGTGTGGCCGCGGGATTGGCACCGTAGCTGTCGTCTATCAGCGTGCTGCCGCCGATGCCGACCAGCGGACGCATACGCCCCGGCAATGGGGTAAACCCGAGCAGCGCCGCCCGAATGTGCGCCGGCGATGCCGCCAATGCCAGCGCCAAGGTGACAGCCGTACGAATCGTGACGATCTGATGCGCGCCGAGCAACGGGTTGGGGAGCTCGGTGCGCTGAGGCTGCGCCGGAGGGGAGGCCGGCCTGCGAAAGCGTATTTCGCCGCGTTCGAGCCAGGCCCGGGTATCGAGCACCGGCAAGGCCTCCGGCTGCACGGTCAAATAACAGGATCGGGCATCGTCGGGATGAGGCGCAAGCTGCACCGCTGCCGCATGTGAGCCATGCACCAGGGCTGTCGCCGGGAGTGTGGCCGCCATCTCTGCCTGATAAGGATCATCCCCGTTGATCACGGCCAGGCCCTGGGGCGGCAGGGCCTGCAAAAGGGCCGCCTTTTCGGCAGCGATGGCTTCTTCGCTACCAAACGCGCCCACATGGGCATCGTTGATCACCGTGAGAGCGCCCACGACCGGCCGCGTCAGCGCCGCCAGCTCCGCCATCTCGCCATGGGCGTCAGTGCCCATCTCGATCACGGCAAAGCGGTGTTCGGGTTGCAAACGCCCCAACGCCAGGGGGATGCCCAGCCGATCGTTATAACTGAGATGCGTGCGGAACACCTGCCCCGGGTATCGCTGCGCCAACATGGCGGCCAATAATTCCTTGGCGGTGGTCTTGCCGCTGGAACCACTGATGCCAATCACCAGGCAATGTGACTGCCGCAGAATATGGGCCGCCCAAGCTCGCAACGCCGCCGCCGTGTCGGATACCAGTAGCGTGGTCACAGCAGGATGCTCGGGTACCGGATGTTGGCAGAGCACTCCGCTACAGCCGCGAGCGACAGCCTGTTTGATATAATCGTGCCCGTCGCCGGTGGGTGTGCGCAGAGCCACAAACAATTGCCCCGGTTGCGCCAAACGCGAATCATGACAAAAGTCGCACCAGGAGCTTTGTTGGGGGGCGCCCACAAGCTGGGCGCCGGTGGCGGACTGAAGATCAGTCAGGGTAATCATAAAGCAGGACGATGGAATCACTTGGCAACAAATAGCGGCAAAGTCCATTATACCAGTATTCGTATGAGATGCGGAGCATTGCCCCGGCGGATTCACAATCCGCCGGGGCGCCGCGGGGATTCCGAATGTTGAGACGGTGAATTCGATTCACCGCTGCCTGTCATTCTGAACGGGTTCCAGAAGCCAACACACATCAAAGAGACAAGCACTTTGACGCCGAAACGGCCATCGCCAAGCCAATTCCAGCGAAGAATCTCGCCTTTCATAGGCGGTGAGACCCTTCACTGGCCTTTCGTGTTCATGTGCGTTGTCTGCTGGACCCGTTCAGGGTGACACAATATCCAGCCGTCCCGCCGAATCAATGCGTGCCCCGGGGTTTAGGGGGCGAGTAGAGGGTTGGAGGTCAGACGGGGCAGGGTATAATAGACGTCAGTGGCGCCGCTGACAGACGTCTCGCAGCAGACCCCTTGCGCCAACAGCGCCCGCAATACCGGCCGTAGATCGGACAGCGGCCATTGGAACAGCTTGCGTATTTCAGCTTCGGGTGCTGCTCCCAGCGAGTTCAGGGCGCACTGCAACAGATGAAGCCGCGCCTGGGCCTGCGTGATGGGCCGGGCCGCTGCCGCCAGCTCTGGAAACCAACGGTGCGTACATTCATAAATAAAGCTGTAGCGCCAGGCGCCTGTCTGGGCCACCCCCACCGGCAGGATTTTGAAATCGCGCTGGAGGAAGTTGAGGGCGCGGTCGAAGGGGCTGGTGCTGGCTTTGCCGGTCATGTGTAATTTGCGACGCATGGTCACGGTGTCGAGCGGGCCTTCGTGCAGCAGCAATTCGTAGAGGTACCGGGCCTCGCGCGAGAGGACGCCGTCCTGATACTGCACGAGATAGTCGCTTTCGGGGTCGCCGAAATTGTCGCTGAGGGCGTAGAAGTAGGGTGCATCATGCAGTGAGATCAGGGTGGCGCGGCCACGCAGGACCTTGGCGTAGTACCACCAGCGTTGGTGCAATGAGCGGTCTTTCCAGCCCCAGGTGATGTGTCCGGGATCATCGTGGGCGTCGGCCACGGGACGATCACCTGCCACAGCCGTCCACAGGCTGGGAAAAACCACGCCCTTGATAGGCCAGAAGAACACGAAGCCACGCTCAGCCACAAAGGCGCGGGCGTCCTCGATGCTGTGCAGACGCAGGTGGGGATGGAGCCGAAAGCTGTGGGCGCGGTATGCCGCCAGGGCTTCGGGGTCAAGGGGGCTCATGGAGCTGTTTGCAGAAAGCGTAATGCGCTGCCGATAGCATAGACGATCAGCATCTGGCCGGGGCCGTAGGTGAGCCACACCACATCATCGATCAGGGGGAATTTCAGTCCGCTGAATAATCCCCCGGCCAAGATCAGATCGCTGAGCAGGAATAACGCCGCTCCCACCGCCATCGGTGCGAACAACGGCGCCTGCAGCGCCAGTCCGCTAGCGAGACCAGCAGTGCTGGCCAGCAATAGGGCATAGGGGAGGGCTGCCCAGTGCAAAAATGTGGGGGTTTGGCCGCGAAATACAATCACATACCATCCCGCCAGACCGATCAGCAGCCATACGCACCACGCCCCCCAGCGTATACCTGGTTGATCCAGGCCCTGCCCGTTGCCGAATCCCATCAAGGCTGTGAGGTAAAACACGTGACCCAGCCCGAACATGGCAATGCCCCCCAGCACCCGTTGCCCCCAGGGGAGGAGTCCGGCCATGGACAAATCGCCCAGCAAGCCAAACGTCATGCCCAGGGCCAGCCACTGCCCGAAGTGTTGCGCCGGCGTGCCCCGCGCCACCAGGGCCCAGAGCCAGGCAGCTATCATCAACACCAGCGATGAGGCTATACGCGTCCACAAGGGCATGCGCCGGAGCGGCTCTCCCGATGGCCTGCCCAGAACAAAGCCGCCAAACAACAAGAGCGCCCACAAAATCAGCAGGCCCGTAAGCAGATAACGATGGGAAGGAGGTAGGTGGTTGGGAAACATGCTGAATGGCCGGGGAGGATACGGATCAGAGTCGGCGGAGTTGGATGAGATACCAGAGGAAGCGTAGTAGCACTGCGAAAATGGCTGCGACAACCAGCGCCAAAATCCAAAAGGCTGGCTGGCGGACCATCATCCCCAGGCGTGAAGGTGTGCCCTGTCCAATGCTGGCCGAGCCTACTTCACTCTCGGCGGGCAGGGTTTCGGTAATGACGGGGGCCAGTTCGGCGATGGGAGCAAAAAAGGTGGGGCTGGCGATGACAATCGGGGTGTCGGTGGGGAGGAGGAGGGATGTGGGCGTGGGGGGCACGGGTGTGAAGGTGGGGGTGGCGGTGACCATGCGGTTTGGAGGAATGGGGGTGGGCGTGGGTGAGCCGCTGGGGGCGTTGTTGCCTGAGCCCGGGCACAGCACCAGCGACACATCATCGATGTACATGGCTGCTCTGCCGTCGCCACCCTGATTGCGAACGTTGAAGTAAATAATGAGATTTCGACCCATGTACCGGGTCAAATCAAAGAGTTCGGAATGCCATTCACGATCGTTTCGCCTGACACGCCACAATATCTCCAGTGTCCGGCCTGTGTTGCCATCTATGAGGATGACTTCCTGATAGTCATCTTCTTCGCCATCGGACATGGTGTAATGCCAGAACTGTAGCCAGGCGGTCTTGTATCCCGACCGCGGCAATTTCACCCGCTGCCTGGCAGAGGAATAGGATGCGTAGTTGGGCTGTGCGGGATTGGGGTTGCCCAGCACGATCGCACGATCACCGCTGTGCACCTGCGTGCCGGTGTATCCGCCCTTGAGCAAGGTGTTGCCGAAAATCCAGCCTTTGCGTCCTTCAAATCCGATGTTGACGAGGCATTCTTTGCAATTTTCGTTGGGGCCGGGCGGCAGGGGCGTGTAGGTGGGAGTGGCGGTGGGAGGCGGCCCCGGCGTGGGCGTGGGGGTGTTGGTGACGACAATCAGTGTGGGGGTGGCAGAGGGGGTGAGGATGGGGGTGTTGGTCACCACCACAGGCGTAAATGTGGCTGTCACTACCGCCGGTGTGGGAGTAAAGGTGGCCGTCACCACCAACGGTGTGGGCGTGAAGGTGGCGGTAACGATGATCGGCGTGGGCGTAGCCGTCACCACCATGGGGGTGGGCGAGAAGGTGGCGGTGACGATGATCGGCGTGGGCGTGGGCGTGGCTGTGACGACGTTGGGCGTGGCCGTGGAGGTCGCGGTGACAACAACGGCTGTCGGCGTGGGGGTAGCGGTTACCACCAGGGGGGTCGGCGTGGGTGTGTCGGTGGAGACGGACGTGGGCGTTGGTGTGGGCGTGTCGCCGGGCGTGGGGGTAGGAGTGACGGTGGCAGAAGGCGTGGGGGTGGGGGTGTCGCCGGCTGTACAAACTTCGAGCTGTACGTCGTCTACGTACATGGCTGTGCGTCCGCCCGCTCCATCATTCCGGGCGCTGATGTAGATCTGAATGTCTTGCTCCAAAAACTCGCTGAGATCAAAGTTGAGTTCCTGCCAGGCAGCGCTGTCGCTCACCGCACTCCACACCTGGCGCAGGGAGGAGGAGCCATCGGCATTCAGGACTTTAATTTCTTGCAGATCGTTATCGTCGTAGGGTTGACTGAGGGGGTAAACGTAGAGACGCAGGCGCAGTTCATTTCCAGCCGGGACCGATACGGCCTGCCACATGGATGAATAGCTGTTGATGTTGCTGCCACTGACGATGCCCAGCCGGGCGCTATGGCTGGGGCTGTATGCCTGGGCGCTGGAATACACGCCCTTGGCGGCAGTGTTGCCAAATGTCCAGCCGGTGGCAGATTCCATGTCGCTGTTGAGGAGCAGATTGGTGCAGATGGGGCCGGCCGCCTGTGCGGGAACAACAAAACCCCATGCCAACCAGATCGATGTGCAGCCTATAAAAATGAATGACAACAATCGCACCCAAGATTGACGAACCATAGTCGGAGCCTTGATAGAGTGGGGGAAGTGGCGATCTTTGGGCCAAGTTTACAATAAAACGGAAATGCAGGCAACCTGCGGTTTGGTTGGGGGTGTGTCCCAGGAATTTGGGCGTAAGGTTGGAGGTGGCGCTGCGGCGCATCACGGATGCGCCGAGCGCTTCCTTTTTTCGT
>JAADGC010000046.1 GCA_013152585.1 Chloroflexota bacterium | reverse complement strand
GCGCCCGGCGTCGCGCCCGTCCCGCCGATTGAAATCGGGGTCGGGGGCCTGTGGCCACCGGTCGGCCCAAGACGACCGATCGTGTTGACAGCGGCCCGCCATCACGGCAACCTGCCCTCCCCCAGCAGGGGGGCACGCAGGGGGGCCCTGCGCCTTTTCAGATGTTGCGCTCATGAGCCAGAAGGTTATACACTAATGATCCATCACCTCCAGCAGGCTTGTGATGCGTTAATCTGGAATGATGGTGCAGTTCTGGTAGAAACAACTGCGACCGACACGAACACGCCAATCCTTTGCTGAACCAATAGTAAATATGGTCAAAAGTAAACACAATTTTGACGAGCCCGAAAATCGTTCTCTGGCAGAAGTGCATGAAACCGTAGAAATGCCAACGCGCGGAGTTTGGTGGCGGCGTTGGTTTGCTGTCACCGGTCCGGCGATCATGGCAGCGGTGGGCTATATGGACCCCGGGAACTGGGCGACCGATATCGCTGCGGGAAGTCGCTATAACTACACCCTGATCTGGGTGCTGTTGATGTCCAACTTGATGGCGATCCTGCTGCAAAGCCTATCGGCCCGGCTGGGCATCGTTGCCCGCCGCGACCTGGCCCAAGCCAGCCACGAAGAATATCCCCCGGCGGTGAACATCCCCCTTTACGTCCTGGCCGAAATCGCCATCACCGCCACCGATTTGGCTGAGGTGTTGGGCTCGGCCATTGCCTTGCAGTTACTCTTTGGCTTACCGTTGATCTACGGTGTCTTGTTGACGGCGCTGGACACGCTGCTTTTGCTCTTCCTGTCTCACCTGGGCATCCGCAAATTGGAAGCGGTGGTATTTGCCCTGGTAGGCACCATCGGCGCCGCCTTCATGATCGAAATCTTTCTATCCCAGCCCGACTGGCAGGGCATTGCCCAAGGCTTTGTCCCCAGCCTGCCCGATGCTGCCGCCCTCTATATCGCCGTGGGTATGTTGGGGGCGACGGTCATGCCGCACAACCTGTATCTGCACTCCTCTCTGGTGCAGACGCGCAAGATTAAACGCGATCATCGTTCCCTCAAAGATGCCATTCGCTGGAATACCATCGACTCGGTTGTTGCCCTCAACCTGGCCTTTCTGGTCAACGCCGCCATCCTGGTCATGGCAGCATCGGTATTCTATCGCCACGGTCTGTTCGCTGTCGCCGAAATCCAGGATGCCTACCACCTCCTCGAACCCCTCCTGGGCGCGTCCATTGCCCCCTTCGCCTTCGCCATCGCCCTCCTGGCATCCGGGCAAAGTTCCACTATCACGGGCACGTTAGCCGGGCAGATAGTCATGGAAGGATACTTGAACCTTCGTATTCGGCCCTGGCTGCGCCGTCTGATCACCCGTATGCTGGCGATCATCCCCGCTATTTTAGTCATCTCCTATTTTGGCGAGGGCTCTACGGGCCAACTGCTGGTACTGAGCCAGGTCGTTCTCTCTTTACAACTGCCCTTCGCCATCATCCCCCTCGTCCATTTTGTTTCTGACCGGCGCCGTATGCACGAATTCGTTATCCCCCGCTGGATGCAAGCACTGGCCTGGGGGGTAGCCACGGTTATCATCGCCCTCAATGCCAACCTGGTCAGAGATGAAATCGCCCGCGCTGCGGCAAGAGCCGGCGATCGTGCCTGGCAGATCACGCTCGCCGCCATCCCCATTCTCCTCGCCATAGGGGGTCTCCTGATTTATGTCACCTTTCGACCCTGGTTGGCTAAAAAAGTGCCGGCATTGTTTGCTCCCGTCCGGCCCACCGACGTTCATAGCATGAAGATAACGCATGACGAAGGCATCCCCCAACTGGCCCCCTATCGCCGGATGGCCGTAGCCCTTGATTTCGGCGGTGGCGAGGAGCGTCTGTTGGCCGAGGCATTACGCATAGCCGGCGGCGAACGCGCCCAAGTCTTTCTGCTGCACGTCGTCGAAAGCCCGGTGGCGCGAGCATTGGGGCGGGAAGCGGCTGATCATGAGATGCAGCGCGATTGGGATCGCCTGGAGGCGCTGGCTGGTATGATGCGCCGGGAAAACATGGAGACAGATTGGCGTTTAGGTGCAGGGGATGCGGTTTCGGAATTGGCACGCATGATCAATGAGCTGGACGTAGATGTCGTGATCCTGGGCGCCCATGGCCACTACGGCATTTCGGATCTGGTGCACGGAAGTACCGTGTCCGGCCTGCGTCACCGCATCCACGCCAATGTGTTGGTGATCCCTCTCAACGTATAATCGTCGTCCCCGTCGCTTTCTTGCCCCCAAAGCAAGGGGCATTCGTTGCGCAGAAGAAATCTCTCGCAAAGGCGCGAAGGGCCGCCAAGGTTTTCGTATTCTTGGCGCCCTTAACACCTCTTCGACTACGCTCAGGACATGCCTTGCAAGAGGCCCTCTTGGTTCTGGCTATGCCAGATGAGGCGAACCGGTGCATGCCTTATGCCCTCGTGTACCAGCCTCCTATTCGCCGAGCCCCAGGACGTGATCCCGGTGGCGCATCTCTGCCAGCAACTTTGTCAGCCCCAACGCCTCGATTCGCTCCGGCAAGGGGGTGCCTGTTTCCCGGTCCCAGCCCATCAGCTCGTAGAAGCGATGCAATGCCCAGTCGAACGAGGCCGGCGTGATCTCGATTCCGGCCAGTGGCCCGGTGTTAAATGCTTTCATCACCCGGCCCGGCAGCCGATCATCCGCCGCGGTGAAGCCCTGGCGGTAATTGAACAGCCGGCTCAGCGTTTGTGCCCGTTCTCCGACGGCCAACACGTCTTCGATGCTGTATTCGACACCGGTGGCGCCACTCAGAGCCTCGGCCACGTGCTCGTAGCGATAGGGGTGGAACATGCAGATCAGGCAGCAGTCCAGGGCGTGCATCCAGTTGACCTCATGATAAAACAGATTCATCTTCTCCTCGCCGAGGTCGTCGGGGGGAAGTGGTCCCACTTTGTAAACGGAGTTGACTCGTTGCAATCGATAACCCGGCGAGGCAAAGTCGGTGTCGTGGATGTTCATCATGTGATCGGCGCCAACCGGTGCCACAGCGTAGCCCAGTCCCATGGCTGCCTTCAGGCGAGGCTCGTGCATGGGCAGTTCCTGGCCCTTGACGTGCAGGGCAAACGCCTCAGCCCCGTTGCCGATGTCCGCCGCCAGACGGGCAACACCCTCGGCCATCTTATCGCCAAAGCCCTCCCGCCGGGCGATGAGTTCAACGCCGGCGAGCATCGCCCGGGCATCGCCCCATCGGGGTAAATAGCCCCCGGTGGCATCGGCGGTCAAGAGTCCCCGATCCACACACTCCATCACAAAGGCAATGGTGGCACCGGCAGAGATGGTGTCCAGGCCGTAAGCAGCACAGCGTTCGTTGGCCTTGGCCACAGCAAGCAGGTTGTCGACCCCACAGTCAGACCCCAGGGCAGCCAGTGTCTCATACTCTGGCCCCCCATAGACGGGAGCGAGGCTGTATTCGTCAGCATCCTCATGTGCCACGACCTGTTTGCAGGCGATGGGGCAAACCATGCAGGTGTCCCGGCCCTTCAAGATGGTTTCGTGCATCAACTCGCCGCTGATCTTCTCCCGACCCGGGAATGCGTGGTGCTGGAAGTTGCGGGTCGGCAGGGCGCTGATAAGGCCCAGGCTCGACACCCCCGCCGGCGTCCCCATCTTCACGGCCCAGGCCGCATCCACTTTATAGTTTTGGCCCAACCACCTGGCCACGGTCACGATCCGCTTGCGGTCCACGACGCTCGGGGGCTGCGTTCCCCGCACCACCACAGCCTTGAGGTTCTTGCTGCCCATGACGGCGCCCAGGCCATTACGGCCGGCAGCGCGATTGATATCGTGCATAATGGCAGCGAAACGCACCTGGTTCTCGCCGGCGATGCCAATTTGGGCGATCCTGACCTTATGATCACCCAACTCCTCGTGCAGCAGGGCCGCCACCTCGGCCGTCTCCTTCCCCCACAGATGCTCTGCCGGCCGCATCTCGACCTCTCCGTCTTTGATCCAAAGGTAGACAGGCTGCGCGGCCCGCCCCCGGATCACCAGGGCATCAAAACCGGTGCCCTTGAACTCGGTGCCCCACCAGCCGCCGGCCTCACTGCTGCCCAAAGCACCCGTCAGCGGCGATTTGGCACCCACACCGTGCCTCCCTGAGCCGGGCAAATGCGTGCCTTGCAGGATGCCGGGGGCGAAGATCAGCCGATTCTCGGGCCCCAGGGGATCGGTGCCCGGGGGCAGATCGCGCAGCAGGAGATAGGCGATCAGTGCCCGCCCGCCGATGAGCGTGCGGTAGATGTAGTCATCGGGTGTTTCGATCCTGAGCTGACCACTCGTCAGATCGACGTGCAATATCTTGCCGTGGGTGCCGCCAAAGGGGGGGCGTGGTTGGGTTGTCATCGACCTGTCCTCCAGAAAATTGCGGTGAGCATCGCCTGTGAGCGTCCTCTCTACGGGACAATAACGACCTTCATGCAGTCAGGCTCCATGGACTTCAGCAGTGCCGCTTCGGTTTGAGCGAGAGGATATTCGTGAGTCACGAATTCGGCAAAGGGGAAGATGTCCGCCGTCTTCTGCATCATCTTCATGCTGGGCGTGTAGCCGGTAAAGGGATGGTTGGTCATGCCGATAAGCCGGATATTCTTGGCACAGAGATGACGGTGGGGGCTCAGCGCCACCTCTCCCGTCTCCACGAAATTCCCGGCCTCGATATAAATACCGCCCTTGCGTAGCATCTCGATCCCTTCCAGCACCACCTCGGCAATGCCCACACACTCGACGACGATGTCGGCCCCGCGGCCATGGGTGAGGGAGCGGACGAAGTCGATGCGCTCCTGCTCGGTGGAGTCATTGACATTGAGGGCGTAATCGGCGCCGAATTTCCGGGCCAACGCCAGGCGGTAATCCGAAAGGTCGGTGACGATGATGTCGCCGGCCCCCATCATGCGGGCCTTGATCACATGGCAGATGCCCATGGGCCCGGCGCCCTGAATGACGACTGTATCGGCGGTGCCGAATCCCTCCCCGGAGAGGGTGAAGAACTCCTTCATCTTGTCCAGGTTATAGCTGACGGCCATCAGCTCTACCATGACGGCGACACGCAGCGGCAGACCCTCGGGAACCTTGTAGACGAAGGCGTTGGGCAGGATGACCATGTACTCCGCCCATCCCCCGAAGAGGTGGGGCGGTTCGGCGGAGGTGAAGGCGTTGCCGTAGCCTCGCAGATGCTCACAGCGGGGGTAGGCGAAGGTATGCCGGCAGTTGTAGCACTCGCCACAGATCACGTCCGGGCACAGGGCTATTCGATCTCCCACGCGTAACCGTTCGCCGTTGAAATCCAGGCGGGGCTTGCGGCGGTCGTTGATCTCAGCCACGATGCCGATCACCTCGTGACCGGGGATGATGGGGAAGGGCGTGTCAGATTCTGCGTCGGTTCCGGCGTATTGTTTCGTCTCACCGCGCCAGGTGTGCTTGTCCGTGCCGCAGACGCCGCACATCTCGACCTTGAGGAGCAGAGCGCCGTCCTCCAGCTCCGGAAAGGGGAACTCCTGAATCTCGATTTTTCCCGGCCGTACCATCACGGCCGCGCGCACGATGTCAGACATTTTGCTTCGTTCCTTTGTTTCGTAAATTGAACTCGGTCTGCGTCAATTGCTTTCAGGGATGACAACTGCTTTCATGCTATCGAAACGGCGAGCCGTGGCCACGGCCGCTTCCAGGTCTTCCAGCCGGAAGCGATGGGTGATGATACGGCTGAAGTCGATGTGATCACGGTGGGCAGAAAGCAGTTTCAGCGCCACACCGAAGTTCGCCGGCGGACCGACCCACATGCCCAGCAGGTTGATGTGCTTGTAGCAGAGCAAGTGCGGGTTCACAGGGATGGTTCCTTTATCGATAAAGTGGCCGATCTCCACGAGGGTGCCACCGCGCCGCACCATCTCCAGTCCTTCGACAAAGGCCGCCGGCACACCGGTGGCTTCGATGACTGTGTCTGGCCCCAGGCGATGGGGCGTGAGGTCGAGGACGGCTTCCAATCGCTGGCGGGGATCTGTCATCGTCTCGATATTGATCACGTGATCGATGCCCAAAGCCTTGCAGATATCGAGCCGGGTTTGCGGTGCGCCGATGACGATGACCTGGGTGGCACCGGCCAGCCTGGCGGCGATGGCCGCGAGCAGGCCGATAGTGCCAGCGCCCTGCACGACCACGGTGGATCCTGGCCCCAGCGTGTTTCCTTTGCCCTGCACTTCCGGCGCCATGGCCCGCTGCACGGCGCCGATGGCGATGTTGAAGGGTTCCACCAGGGCTGCTTCGGATGTGGGCAGATTATCGGGCACCCGGAAGATGGGCCCTTCACCGGGCACGAAGAAATAATCGCCAAAGCCGCCGATCATGGCAGGCATACGGTTGGCCCATGGCGGTGTGCCAATGCACAGGTTAGGCATCATCAGTGTCCGGCAGGCATAGCAGCGCCCGCACGTAAACGCCTGGACGACAATGCGATCACCTTCCTGGATGGGGACACCATATTCATCCACCTTCGGAAACTCTCTGCCCACATGAGTCAGCGTACCAACGATTTCGTGACCGGGCACGAAGGGATAGGCCCAGGGATAGGGGTCGGACGCGTTCCATATATGCACGTCAGTGCCGCATACCCCGCATATCTTGATTTTCATCCAGGCATCGCTTGACGCCAATTCTTCCAGGGGGAATTCACGAAATGTCAATTCGCCTGGTGCGGTCAGAACAGCCGCGCGTCGTGTAAGAGACATGAACAATCCTCCAGACTCAAAGAGCGCAAAATCAGAAGCTATCGGTGGTGGCAATGGTATGGCGCTGGATAATCTCCTCATCGAGCTCCACACCGATGCCTGGCTTATTGGTAGGATGAATATAGCCCTCTTCGTCGATCACGAGAGGCTCTGTCACCATGCCCTGGTTGTGAGACACGGGATAGACCTCCGGGTCGAAGGGATATTCGAAGTAGGGGCAGTTGGGCAGGGCCAACGCTACCTGAAAATTACCCGCCAGACCGATGCCATTGCCCCAGGTATGCGGAATACACAGCTTGCCGCGTGCGTGTGCCAGCAAGCCCACCTTCAGGCTCTGCCACGGGCCTGTGGTCTGGGTGACATCCGGCTGGTAGATGTCGTAGGCGCCCTTATCCAACATGCACTCGAACTCGTGGAGACCTACATTCCACTCGCCGCCGGCAATGTGTATCGAGGTTTCGCGCGTGAGTCGAGCGATGGTGTCGAAATCGTAGATGTACAGGGGTTCTTCCAGATAGTAGACGTTCAGGCGTTCCAACTCACGAGCTGTTTCCAGCGCCCGGCGGTAACCCCAGCGTGGATGCTCGCCCTTGATGTTGAGCAGTACTGCCTGGTTGGCGTCCACCATGATATCCATGCTGTCGCCAACGGCCTCTCGCACAGCTTCGACGATGGCGATGTCTTCCCGCATCGTGAGGTTGTGGAGCCGGCACTTGATGGCTTTGAAGCCCATCTCCCGCAGTTGCAAGGCAACCTCCGCCCACCCCTCCGTCGAGCGGGGTTTGCACGGCCCGGCGTAGGCCAGGATCTTATCCCTGGATCCGCCCCACAGCTTGTAGAGGGGTTGATCCGCCACCTTGCCCACGATGTCGCACAGGGCCTGGCTGACCAACCAGGGTACAGGGCCAAAGGGCCGAGCGAATGTGAGGATTTCACCGAGCGGTTCCAGTTGCGTTGGGTCCTTGCCAATGAGATAGGGCGCAATCCAGGAACGAATCGTGGCGATCGTCTCCACGTCCCGTCCTTCGTGAGAGGCGCCGATGCCGACAATCCCTTCGTCGGTGAATACCCGTACAAGTGTGAACTTGATGGACTGCACGCGCTCACCCGGCATCCAGGCGTATTCAAATTCCCGTGCGGCTGGTATCTCAATCAAGCTGGCAGTAATGTTTGTTATCTTCATTGTTTCTCCGGTTATTGACTCAGCCTTTCACGGCGCCGCTATAGATACCTTGAGTAATCCAACGGTAGGCCAGAATATAGAGGATCACGGTGGGCAACTGAGCCATCATGAGTGCTGCTGCGGGCAAGTTCCAGG
Organism: Chloroflexota bacterium; assembly: GCA_013152585.1. Taxonomy (GTDB): domain Bacteria; phylum Chloroflexota; class Anaerolineae; order J102; family J102; genus JAADGC01. Next base: position 3,152 of record JAADGC010000046.1, on the reverse strand, counting down.
ACGAAAAGTACTGATCTTGAGTTACTTTCAGAATACCGACTGTGATCGGCAAGTTCTCCGCCGAATTGAGGAAAATCAGGGCGAAGAAGAACTCGTTCCAGATGTTGATGAAATTCAGGGCAAAGGCTACAGCGACGGCCGGGGTCACCAGAGGCAAAATCACATGACGAAACACGCCGATGTCGGAGCAGCCATCGATGCGGGCGGCGCTCTCCAGCTCTTGGGGGATGCCCACCATGAAGCCCCGCAAAATCAGCAGGACAAGGGGCAGACCGTACATGCCGTGCACCATGATCAGCCCCCATTTCGAATCGAGTAGATTAAGCTGTCGCAAAACATCGTACAGGGGCAGGACCACCGTCTGTTGGGGAAGCATCATGCCGGTGAGCAACACCACGAAAATCAGTCCCCCGCCAGGGATGTGAAAACGACTGAGTGCATAAGCCGGTAGCAGGGCCAGGATGATGGCCAGGCTGGTGCCGGCAAAGGCATACAGAAGGCTGTTCCCCAGCAGAACGTTGAAGTTCAGGACATCCCATGCTCGTGCGAAGGCCCTGAGCGTTGGTTCCTGAGGGATGGCAAGTGGGCCGGCCAGCAGCATCTCCGCATTCGTCTTGACGGATGTGAGGATGGTGAGCACCATGGGAAAGACCCATAGGGCGAGAAGGAGGGCTGTGACAGTCGTATAGACCAGTTTGCCCAGACTGATCCGGTGTGGGTTCAGCGCCTCACGAAACATACAAAGACTCCCCTGCCACGTTGCGTAAGTAGATGGCAGCAAAGACCGAGCTCAGCAGCAGAATGACCACGCTGATGGCGGCGCCATAGCCAAACCGGTAGTTCCAGAACGACTCAGTATACATGAAATAGCCCAGAACACTGGTCTGATTGAACGGCCCGCCACGGGTCATAACCATCACCAAGTCGAAAGCCTTCAGAGAAGTGATGACCGTAAGCATGGTGATGACGGTTGTGACCGACTTCAATGAGGGAAGCGTCACATACCAGAACGTCTGCAGGCCGTTTGCTCCTTCGATTGTCGCCGCTTCGAAAAGTTCAGCGGGGATTTCGCTGATGCCGGCATGAAACAGCATCAACGGCAATCCTGTGTAGAACCATCCAAACACAAAAAGCAGCGTATACAGGGCCGTGTTCGGGTCGCCAAGCCATTCGCGGGTCAGGAAACCAAGCCCTATCGCCCGCAGGCCCTCGTTTAGGGCACCAAAGATGGGATTGAGAATCAGAGAAAACATGATACCAATGGCCACCAGCGACATGGTTGCCGGCAAGAAGAGCGTCGAGCGAAAGAGGCCGGCAAAGGCAACCTTCCCCGAATGCAGGAACACGGCAAACAGAAGTCCTGCGACCACCGGGAAAAGAAGGGTCAATACGGCCCACTTTATGTTGTTGACAAACGAGAGTTTGAAGATCGGGTCATCGAGTAGAGTGCGGTAGTTGTTCAAGCCGACCATGGTGACCTTGGGGTCAAGCCCATTCCACTCCGCCAGGCTCAGATAAAGAGTTCTGAGAATCGGGTACCCGATGAAAATGGCGTACAAGATGAGTGGCAGGATGATACCGCCCACATAGACGAACCAATGACGCTTTGTGGCCCGCCACATCGATGGCAGCCAGCCCTGCCGGGCAGTGGCAAATTTTCGCTGCTTGCCCGATTTTGCAAAACCAGTCATTTCTGTTCTCCAGCTATTTTATCGTTGAAGCGGTTGCACGCCCGCAGCGCCGACTTGCGGACGTGCAACCATTGCCTAACTCTATCTACTTGACCTCGCCGCGGACCCTGATAGCTTCGGCTTCGGTGGCCTCGGCGGCCTCCTCGGGGGTCATGCGCCAACCAGCGCCTGGGTCGCATCCAGGAAGGTGTTGGCGATGGCCGGTTCGAAGGCATGATCGACGTGCATGAAGGTGAAGTCGCCGGCCTCGGCCATGGCAGCCGCCAGCTTCTGTTCCAGAGGCGACATCTTAGCCGTGTCGATCTTCACGTTGGCCGGGAAAGGCCGATCCATCTCCAACTTGGCCTGTTGCACCGGCGTGGAGATGTGGTAGTTGATGAACTCGGCTGCCGCGTCTTTGTGCTTGCTCTGAGCATGCATCATGATCGTGTTTTCGGCAAACACCTCCATGATGGGCTTGCGGTCGCCGATCTGCGGGAACAGGAAGAAGTCCACCGGGAAGGGGATCTCCTCCGCATCACCTTTGAAGAAGCTGACCATCCAGGTGCCCTGGTACCACGTGGCCACCTTGCCCTGGGCGAAAGGCACTACGCCCGGTGCCAGGTCGATCGAGTTGATGCCGGGATAGAAGAGGTCCTTGTCAACCAGGCCCTGCAGGGCGGCGAAGGTGGCGACGACCCGCTCGTCGGTCCATGGTATCTCATTGTTCAATAATTGATTGTACACGTCGAGACCGTAGGTATTGACCAGGAATGCTGTCCACAGGAACTGGGCCGGCCAGCGTTTCTGGTTGACCAGGAGCAGGGGGGCCACGCCGTTCTCTTTCAACACTTCGGCGTTGGAAAGGAACTCATCCCACGTCTTGGGGGCGGACAAGCCGTACTTCTCGTAGATGTCGGGGCGATACCAGAACACGGCGGCAGCCATCTCCCAGGGCACAAAGTATTTTTGCCCGTCGTAGACTGATAGCGATACGCCCGCCGGATTGAGGATGTCATCCCAGCCGAATTTGTCATAGTATTCGTTCAGGGGAGCGGAGTAACCGGCATCGATGAGGGCCTTGGCGCGGCCGCCCTCCCAGGAGTAGAAGACGTCAGGTGGGTTGGGGCTTCTCAACTCGATGGCCATCTTGGTCTTGTAGGTTTCGTCATCTACGCCGTTGCCGGTGACATGGATCTTGCCGTCGTACTTTTCGTTAAAAGTATCGATGATCCATTTAAGATAATTCTCCTGAGCCGGCGTGGTGATCCGGTAGAAGTACGTAACTTCTGTTGCCTCAGCCTTGGCAGCCGCTGCGCCCACGACCTCGCCGCGAACCTTGACAGCTTCGGCTTCGGTGGCCTCGGCGGCCTCCTGGGGGGTCATGGCATCGCCAACCAGCGCCTGGGTCGCATCCAGGAAGGTGTTGGCGATGGCCGGTTCGAAGGCATGATCGACGTGCATGAAGGTGAAGTCGCCGGC
>JAADGC010000073.1:2118-13410 GCA_013152585.1 Chloroflexota bacterium | reverse complement strand
ATAATCTCCAACAATGTCGACTTACCAGACCCATTGCGACCGATTATTCCTACCGTCTCACCACCTACATCTGCCCCCGCCACACCGCTGCCGCCCGCACAGCCCCTGGCTCGCTGGATCATCGCTGCTGGCCTGTTGGTCGCTATCATGATCGGCCTGCAACTCCAGGACGGGAGTGTCGGCATTGCCCCTCGTCGCCCCAGCGTCACCGCCGCCTTCCAAACCATCGAGGCTCTGCCTCCCGACGCCCGCGTGCTGCTCGCCTGGGATTACGAGCCCACGACCCAGGGCGAAATGCAGCTATTGGCAGGGCCCATCCTCGACCATCTCCTCCTCAAACAGGCCCATATTGCCAATATCAGCCTGCGCCCCACGGGCCCCGCGGTTGCCCGCACAGCCCTCGCCGCCGCCGGCCTGGAGGGCCTCACGTTTGATATCGGTTTTATCCCTGGCGAAGCCAGTGCCTTGCGGGCCCTTAGCATCGCCCCCTTTGCCCTGGCGCCCTATCCCGAAACACAGATAGAAGCGCAGGGCTGGCAGGTGCGCGGCGATATAACACAGTTCGACCTGATCATCGAATTCAGCGCCGAAACGGCCACCACGCGCGCCTGGGTAGAACAGGTGGTTGCCCGCGGCCAAACCCCGCTCATTGTAGCTGCATCGGGGGCAGTGGCCCCCACCCTGCGCCCCTACGAGCAGAGTGCTCAGATCACAGCCCTGCTCTCGGGCTATACGGATGCTCTGGCCTATGAACAATGGTTGGGTGAATCGGGCCCGGCCACGGCCCAGCGCCTGGCACAAACCCTTGCCCGCTTGCTTTTCCTGGTGATCATCGTTTTCGCCCTCATTCGTCCCACAGGATGCCGCCATGAGTGATCTCCTCGGCATGTTGACTGCTCTGGTGCTGACGTTGGCCCTGTTCAGCCGCATCTGGCGACCCAATCGCGCCTTTCGCTGGGCGTCGCACCTGCTTTTGGGGGCATGGATGGGCTACATCGCGGCGGTAGTGCTCAAGCAGATCCTTTGGGGAACCTTGCTGCGTCCTTTCCTGCAAATGCCCCTGGCCCATCCCGAAACAATCATCGCTCTGGCCCTGATCTTGCTGCTGGCGCTGCGACTCTCCCGGCGCCCAGCGCTGCGCGCCTGGGGTATCCTGCCCCTGGGCATGTTGGCGGGGGGGGGGAGTGCTCTGCTCGTGGCCGGAGCCCTGCGCGGCAGCCTGTTGCCGCAACTTTTGGTGCCGGCGCAACTGCATTTCCTGCCCGATACCTTCCCCTGGTGGGACGCGGCGGCTGTGACCGCGGCGACCTTTGCTACCATCGGCATCCTCATCTACTTTAATCGTCGCAGCGCAGCGACGCCTGCTTCACATATCCTCGACAGTCTCAGTTTATTAGGTTACTATACGCTCATGATTGGCTTTGGCGCCCTCCTGGCCACCACGGCCGGCGCCCGAATCACCTTACTCATCGATCGTATGCAATATCTGATAACCCTCATTCAGCAATTGTTTGGTATCGCAGCTTGAACCATGCCCTCTTCTGATCCCACCCTTTATCGATTCTCCGAATTTCAAAAAATCCTGCAGATCCTGGCCAAAGCCCAATGTATCAGTATTGTGGGCGTAAGTAATGTGGGCAAATCGGACTTGCTGCGCCATTTGCAGCGCCTGGATGTGCGCCGCCAGGTGGATCCCCAATTCGATGGTGCCCTTCATTTCTTCTACATTGATTGTAATCGCATGTTGGGACAAAACGAACATGCTTTTTATGAGCTAATCCTGCGGGAGATGGCTGCCGAACTGGAAGAAGATGATCCCGGTTTGCATAAAACGTTGCAACAAGCCTATCACACCCTGCTCAATCCTCCGAACGATTTTCATATCCCCCTCAGTTTCAATCAAGCACTGACATCGCTGCTGGAAGACCATCAGCGGCGGCTGGTCTTCATCTTCGATGAATTTGACGCCGCCTATGAGTCCCTGGACGCGCGGGTGCTGCTCAATCTGCGAGCGCTGAAAGATCGGTATGGACCGGCGCTCACCTATGTGATAGCGACGGATCAGCGACTGGCGTACATACGCTCAGGCGAGCACGTGGATGAATTCAAGGAACTGTTCGGGGTGCATATTCATTACATCCGCCCCCTGTCCGACACAGACGCCCGGCGCCTGGTGCAGCAACATAGTCAGGCCCTGGGAGCGCACTTTGATGAAAACGACATCAACTTTGTTTTACGTCAGGCGGGTGGACACCCGGCTTTGTTAGATATTGCCGGTCGACGCCTGGCTGAAGTGACCGGTGAAGCGCACCGGTCGGATAGTGAAGACTGGCTGATCCACCGGGAAGTGCGTGACATCCTGCGCCAGGATCTGGCTGTCATTGCCGAGTGTGACAAGATTTGGCGGGACCTATCCGGGGCAGAGCAAGACGCGCTGGATAGTTTTTTCCTGGCCGGTATCAGCAACGACGGGCAGGCAATTGCCGAATTGATGCGCCGCGGCGTGTTAGATGAGGTCGATGGTGAACACCAGTTTTTTGCGGATTTGTTCGAAGAGTCTGTGCGCCGTCGCAACGCTGCCCACCACGGCCCGGACCGCGGGGTACGCGTGGATGCCGAAGCGGGCGAGGTGTTTGTGAATGGTCGTAAAACCGAGATGCTTACGAATTTGGAGTTCCGATTATTGCTGTTGCTTTATGGGCAGTTGAACAAGATCCGCGATAAATACAGTATTGTAGCCGCTGTTTGGGGTGAAGATTATGTGGATGAAGTCTATGACTCCGCCATCGAAAAGCTGGTGAGCCGGGTGCGGCGCAAAATAGAGCCCAATCCGGCGGTGCCCAGATACGTGATCACCGTACGCGGTCGTGGCTACAAGCTGGCTGGCTAAAACGCCCTACGCTGCGGCCATGTAGCACCGGGTCTTTGCTGTGCCTGTGCGACTGACCCCTGATGACTGATACCTTTCTACCCCCCTTTGCACCCCGATTTTGCGTTGAAAACTCTCCGCACACCCTCCGCCCCCTGCCTTTCGGCGTAAAAATCCATCCGCGTCTTCAACATTTGTCCGTAAGCTGTCACCATCAAGTCAGGTTGTGTGTCTGTGGGTTGTGATATGCTAACAATGTATCGCCTCGTCCCTGCCCATTATACAGCTAACCCAACTTCTACCTCACCCATCAAGGAGATTTAATCATGGCATCTTTGATCGAAAAAGTCGGTATTCTCATTTCTGCCAACCTGCACTGGATGGCCAACCAGGCTCTACAGGCCAACAGCATGGCCGTCGTTGACGAATATATCCGCCGCGTCGAAGACAACCTGGAAGCGCTGGAAGACGCCGCAGCCACGGTGGGCGGCGAATCCAAAACCCTGCGTCGTAAACAGCGCGAATTTGAAGCCAAGGCCGAAGAACTCGATCGCAATATCGATCTGTTCTTGGGAGAAGGAAAGGATAAACTGGCGGTAGCGGCGCAGAGCCGGTATAACACCATGAAACGCCTGGCCGACACCTATCGCCAACAGGCCGACGCTCAGGAAGCCGAATTCCAAAAATTGCTGGACGCCAAACTGCGCCTCGAAGCCAAATTGACCGAAGTCAAGCAAGAGCGCATCAATCTGCAGGCCATGCTGGAATTGGCCAAAAGCAAAGAAGCCACCCACAAAGCCGTCAAGGCCATTGGCGAAGTCAACACCGAAGCCACCGGCATGGACGACATCAAGGCCGAGATCCAGCGACGCCTGGATAAAGCCGCAGCTCAGGGCGAGATCGACTCGCAAAAGCTGGATCGGCAGATGGAAGAAGTGCTGGAAACCAGTGCGATCGAACAACAGCTTGCCGCCCGTCGCGCCCGTCTGGGCATGTCGGATGCTGCCGGCGCCTGAGAAGCGCACCCACACCAGCCCCCCAACCAGTCATTCGCGGCCGCAAAGAAGAGCCAGCATCGACGTCAAAACGCCCTGGCTCCAATATCAAGCCTAAAGCGAGGTTTTCTATGAAACGAAGTCGCACCGTCTTTATTGCCATCGTGGGCATTGCCATCATCATTGTTGGCGTGGCCCTGGCGTTGCGCGCCACCGGCCGTGAAAAACTCCTGGTGGTTATCCCCAAAGGCCCCATCCAGGTGCGCATCCTCACCGCCTTACCTGTCGAACCCTGGGTACGGCAGGCAGCCGAGCGTTTCAATCAGGAGAATCATCGCCTGGAAGGAGAACGGATTCAGGTCGAGATCATCGCCACAGACGGGCTCACGGCCCTGGGCAAATACGACCGCAATGAATTCGGCGCCCTCGATGCCGACACAGATCCGGCTCAGCTCAGCCCCGAGCAGCAGCAGGCACTGACGCGCTTCCCCACCGCCTGGATTCCCGATAGTCGTTATCTGCCCGAACTGGCCAACACGGCGTACAAAGAACGCCTCGGCCGCGATGTCTTCCTGACCGATGGCGAATACCGCGCCCGACCCGTGGCCCTCAGCCTCAGCGTTTGGGGCATCTACCAAAGCCGCGCCGATGTGCTCGACCAGACCTTCGGCGACATCAACTGGCAGGTAGTACACGATGCCGCCACCAATAAAGGCGGTTGGCCAGCATTGGGGGGCGATCCCGATTGGGGCTTTTTCAAACTGGTGGTGCCCGATCCCCGCAAAAATGTGGGCGGACTCAGCGCCATGATTGCCGCTGCCGGCGAATACTACGACCGCCCCTCCATCTCCACCGCCGACATTACCAATCCCGCATTTCAGCAATGGCTGGGCGAGTTGCTGGCCGCCACCACCGACCTCAGTGGCGCCTCTGCCTACACCGCCGAAGACTTCGCCCTCTTTGGCTATTCGGTGGGCGATGGGGGCCTGCTGCTCGAAAGCGATCTACTCAACAACATGCAGGGGATAAAAAATCGCTGGGGTGAAGCGCTCTCCATCCGCTATCCCAGCTACGTCACCTGGTTCGACTTTCCCATGACCATTTGGATTGGTCCTGAAACCAGCGCCCTGCAAAAGAATGCCGCCCTCGAATTCGAACGCTACCTGCTCTCCGCCGACACCCAGCGCCAGGCCATTTCCTACGGCCTGCGCCCGGTGAGCGCCGAAATCTCCGTCACCGATAGCGCCGACAGCCCCTTTGTACAATGGGCCGATCAGGGCGTGGCTGCGATCGTCCCCCGCACCAGCGCCATGCGTTCCCCTGATCGTGACGTACTGCAAACGCTGCTGCGCTGGTTCGAACTCAACGTTGCCAGTTAGAGGTGATGCCATGACTAAACCATCCTCAGGCCTCTCCCTCCGGCGGGTGCTTATCGCGGTTATCGCCGGTATCGTTCTCCTTTGCATTGCCTGCATCGGCCTCCTCGCCGTCATCGGTGCATACAGCAATCGCAGCGGCCCTGCCACCGAGGCGCCTCCCGTCTTCGATCCCCAATCTGCCACCCTCACCCTGGCCTATTCGCCCGAAAAAGCGGAGCTCATCCAGGAGCTGGTGAACGCCTTCAATCAAAGCAAACAACGCACGTCCGACCGCCGTACCATGTCGGTGCAGTTGCTAGAAATGCCACCCGATCAAATGGTACAGGCAGCTCTCAACGATGAGCCCGGCTTTCAGGCCCTCAGCCCCGACGCCTCCCTGTGGCTGGATCTACTCGATCTACAATGGGCTGAGGAGCATCGCCGTGATGCCGAAGAACTGGCGCCGCGGCGTATCGCCGACAGCGCCCGCTATGCCGTCAGCCCCATCGTCATCGCCGCCTGGCCCGAGGTGGCCCAATCGCTGGCTGGCACCGATCAACGTATCGGGTGGGCCGACCTTCAGGCCCGGGCCACCAGCGACCCCGATTTCCGCTGGAGCCATGCCAGCACCAGTTATGCCTCGGGCATGCTCGCCACCCTGGCCGAATTTTACGCCGGTGCCGGTAAAACCCGTGGCCTCACCGCCGCCGATGTCACAGCCCAAGACACCCTCGACACCGTGCAGGCCCTCGAACGCAGCGTCAGCTTTTATGGCGACAACGAAGCCGTGGCCATGCAGCTCATGAGCGAAAAAGGCCGCAACTTCCTCGACGCATTGGTCGTACAAGAAGCCCTGGTCGTGCAACACAATCTGGCCGGCCTCGATCCCCTGGTGGCCATTTATCCCCGCGAAGGCACCCTGTGGGAAGACCATCCCCTGGCTCTGCTCGACGATCCCCAGGTGACAGATAACCAACGGCGCACCTTCCAGGCCCTGGCCGACTTCCTGCGCCAGCCCGAGCAACAGGCATTGATCCTGGCCCGAGGCTTCCGCCCCGCCGATCTCAACATCCCCATCGACGGCCCCGATTCGCCCCTGACCGCCGCCAATGGCGTCGATGCCCGAGAACCACAAACCACCCTGCAAATGCCCGGCCCCAGCGTGGTGCAAGTGGTGCAAAACGTATGGGTTTACACCAAACGCCCCTCCAATGTGTACCTCGTCGTCGACACCTCCGGTTCGATGCGGGGCGCCAAGATGGAGAACGTGCGCACGGCCCTGCTGTCGTTTATAGCCCAGATTCAGGGCGCCGAAGATCGCCTGGGCATGGTAGAATTCTCGGGCTACGTCACCAACATCATCCCTCTGCAAACCATCACCCCCGAGTATCGCCAGACACTGCGCAGTGAGATCACGGCGCTCGATGCCCGCGGCGACACAGCCCTGCTCGATGCCGTGCGTGCCGCTTATGTGCGTTTGCAACAGGAAAACGACAGCGGACGCATCAACGCCATTGTGGCCATGACCGACGGGCTGGAAAACGCCAGCGCCACAAGCCTGCGCCAGCTCACGAACGAAATCGAGCAGCAAAATCGCACCGGCGTGCGCGTCATACTCTTCACCATTGCCTATGGCGAAGACGCCGATCTCGATACCTTGCGCACTCTGGCCGAAGCCAGCGGTGGCCAACTACGCACCGGCGATCCCGAAACCATCCGCGAACTATATCGTCTGCTCTCTCAATACTTCTAAACTTTTCCCCCCTGCCCCCATGCTTTATGCCTGATACCATACGCCGCCAAATCGAAGCCAAAGCGCAGAGAGCCATACTCAGCCGGGCTGTCTTTCGCACCGAAAACGCCATGCTCATTGCCGGCTCCATGCTCCTGGCTGCCTTCTTTCCCCAGCCCTTTCCCCAATCCCTGCCCTGGTTCGACTGGTGGACCTGGCTGCTCCTGGGCGGCGTGGGGGTGGCAGGCATCATCGTCAGCACGCTCAAAGACCCGCAGGAGGCCGCACAAGCCGTGGCCGACATGTTCCGCGAAGAACACGACGTCCGCCTGATCAAAGACCGCAACCTGCGCCGCAAATTCGAACAGGCCCTTGCCTACTATAACCGGCTACAAGAAGTTGCCGCCAGCATGAAAAGCGAGCGTCTGCGCCAGCGCACCAGTGCCAGCGTCCGCCAGATGGAGGACTGGGTCTCCAATATTTATCATTTGGCCCTGCGCCTGCAGGCCTACCGGGCCGATGGCATCCTCAATCGCGACCGCGACGAGGTTCCCAAGTCCGTTCGCCGCCTGCGCAACGAGATCAAGCTGGAGGCCGAACCGGCGCTGCGGGCGCAAATGCAGGCGACGCTTGCATCCAAACAAAAGCAATGGCAGAATCTGAAAGCCCTGGATAGTCTCATGGAAAAAGCCGAGCTGCAACTCGATCATTCTGTCGCTGCCCTGGGCACGGTCTATTCGCAATTGTTATTGATCGGCGGCAAGCGTGAGATCGACAACTCGGCCGCCCAGCGCCTGCAGGAAGATGTCAGCGATGAAGTCGCCAACCTGCAAGACCTGGTGGACAGCATCAACCAGGTGTATGACTATCGTTTCGAAGGCCTGGGATGACGCCAACAGCAACGAACGCTCCCCTCATCTACCAATCTCGCATAAGGTAAATGCCATGCGCCACACTCTCTCAACCCTGACGATCATTCTCTCCCTGGCAGCTATCACCCTGCTCTTCAGCGCCTGTGCTCCCCGCGCCCGGGGCGAGGCCACACTTTATGTGGCTGCGCCCATGTCGGGCTTTCAGGCCAACGGGGGGCAGACCGTGGTAGGTGGGGTGCGGCTGCGGGCCGAGGAAGTGAATCGCGCCGGCGGCGTGGCCGGCTACCGCATCAAAGTCGTGGCCCTGGACGACGAATCTGATCCCGATGTTGCCCTCAGCATCACCGATCAAGTCAAAGCCGCTCTGAAGCGAGGCGACAACGTGCTGGGATTCATCGGCCATTACAATTCCGGCGAAACCCTGGCCGCCATGGAAGTGTATCATCGCCTGCCGCTGGTAGTGATCACCTCCAATGCCTCCAATGTGGCCCTGACGCAAAAAGGCTACGATAAATTCTTCCGCATCGTCGCCAACGATCAGGTCCAGGCCGATGCCGATGCCGCCTTTCTCACCGGGCAACTCGAGGCTCAACGTATTGCCATTCTTTACAACGACACGGCGTATGGCCGCGGCCTGTATGACGAGATGCAACGCGCCCTCAGCGAACTTGGCGCCACCGTCGTGCTGGCGCAAGAGGTCAAAGAGGGGCAGGATCGTTACACCGCCGAGGTGGAAGCGATTCGTAGTGCCCAGCCAGACGCCATTTTTTATGCCGGTTACGAAATTGAAACCCCCTATTTACGTGCCGACCTCGTGGACGCCGACATCAGCATCCCCATGCTGGCTTCAGACGGCGCCTTTCTTTCAGCCACCATCGATGAAGCCGCCGGGGCAGCAGAAGGCATGTACGTGAGCGCCTTTGGCCCCAGTCCGGCGGCAGTGGCCGACCCGGCCTGGATCGAAGCCTATCAGGCGGTCGAGTACCGCAACCCCGACACCTACTCCATCAATGGCTATGCCGCCGCCGAGGTATTGCTGGCCGCCGTGGCTAAAGCCGGTACCCTCGATGCCGATGGCGTGGCTGAAGCCATGCGCCAGCTCAACATCAACACCATGATCGGCCAGGTTTCTTACGACGACAAGGGCGACCGGGTGAACGCCCCGATCTACATCTATCAGGTGCAAGACAGCGCCTTTGTGCAGGTGTGGCCGTAATCATCGTGCGCCAGGCATGGCAGCGGATTCGGTCCTCGTTCGGCAGAATGCCCGGGGATGAATGGTGAGCCACGAGTGATGCTACGCATAGCGGCAAACGGCGAAGTCTGGCAGCGTTCGGTAAAACGCCTCAGCGGTGAGTTGTAAACGTTGAAAGTAACTGCTCATATCGGTTTGGAAGGAAGGTATTTATCGGTTATACTGGGAAGAAGAAAGCCATTTGAAAAAACATGCGAGGTAGTCATATGGAAATTCCGATGACAGCAATAGAAATGACAGGAATAGTTGATGAGCATAGTCAACTAAAACTGGATGGTTCTCTTCCATTTTCTGGTCCCAAGCGCGTAAGAGTTATTGTTTTGTCGACGCTTGACGATGAAATGGATGAAATTTCATGGTTACAAGCAGCATCACGCAACCCAGCATTTGCATTCCTAGCCGATCCAGAAGAAGATATTTATTCAATAACAGATGGACGGCCGTTCAATGATGAAGTATAAGGTCGTACTCGTACCATTTCCGTTTGACGATCTATCCAGCAGTAAGGTTCGCCCAGCAGTGTGTCTCACCGATGCAATGGGTCATTATCGGCATGTCGTTTTAGCATTTATCACCAGCAGGGTTCCAGAGGAGCTTTTAGAAACCGACTTATTGATAGCCTCTGATGCTGAAGATTTTGAGACATCGGGTTTGCGTGTTTCGTCAGCCCTGCGGTTACATCGAATGATGACTGCAACTACCAATATAATCCGCCGAGAATTGGGACAATTATCTAAAACACAGCAAAAAAACGTGAGGAGCAAGCTGAAAATCTTGTTCAATTTGGAGTAATCTGGAGCAACAATGTTAAGGGCGAAATAGCAACTAACCCCGCGTGGTGCAGACCGGGGCTTTGCCCCGTGGCTAAAGCGGTGCGATTTTTCCAGATTGGTTACGGGCAAAGGATGTTCAGGGTCAAACCCGCCCCGGAAGCACACGCCCCCGTTAACCCTTCTCTACACAGAGAAAACATGAGACAAATAGCTTCTGTGCACGGCAGTGCAGCCGGCATTTGTTGCCGGCATGGCGTCGTCGTCGGGCCGCGTTCGGTAAAACGCCTCAGCGGTGAGTTGTGAACGTTGAGAGCAACTGCTCATGGCGGCAAACGGCGAAGTCTGGCCGCAGGCGCCGGGCAAAAGCGGGGTTGACGGCGCTGTCTTGTTGATTGTATCCTGAGACAAGGATGAATCTCCCATCTTAACCCCCAAAGACAGCAGGGCTGGATATGTGGTGGTCGTCCCCCACAGCAATCCTTAAACCGTTAGGTTTCTGGTTGTTGTTGTAGCGTTAAGTTTTTGCGGAAAATCTTCAATGCATCTACGCATCTGTTCTGAATTGACCTGAAATCACAAATTGTCAAAAACCCAATCTTGCTCCCGCGAAGGGAGCATTGTATAATGTCTACATGCGCATCATATCTCGAAAAACTTTGCGAGAGTTTTGGGAAAAATATCCCGACGCCAGACAAGCATTGCAATCCTGGTATGTAGATGTAAAACGCGCTGAATGGAAATCGCCTTCAGATATAAAAAACGTCTATCGAAACGCGAGCATCGTTGCAAATAATCGAGCAGTTTTTAATATCAAGGGCAATCATTACCGCATAGTTGTTGCCATCCAATATAAATTTGGTATCGTTTACATCCGTTTTGTAGGTACACATCCAGAGTACGACAAGATCGATGTGACAAAAATTTGAGAGAAGAAAAATGGATATTCGACCAATCAAAACCGAAGAAGATTATGAAGCCGCATTAGCAGAAATTGAGCGGTCGTTTGATGTTTCCCCGGAAACGCCGGAGGGAGATCGTTTGGAAGTGCTGATGGCATTGGTAGAAGTTTACGAAGATGCATATTACAGCATTCCCGATCCAGACCCCGTGGAAGCAATCAACTATTATATGGAGAGCCGTGGACTAACACGCAGAGATTTAGAGCCGTATATTGGTACTCGTGCGCGAGTTTCAGAAGTTTTGAATCGAAAACGACCTTTGACATTGAGCATGATAAGAAAGCTAAATTCAGAACTTGGTATATCAGCGGAAGTATTGATCGCTCCGTATTGAAAAGCGGGCGAAATCTAACCCCAATTGCACGTGGCCAGGCTTGCGCCATCGGGCAAGCGGTGCGATTTTTCCAGATTGGTTACGGGCAAAGGATGTTCAGGGTCAAACCCGCCCCGGAAGCACACGCCCCCGTTAACCCTTCTCT
>JAADGC010000073.1:0-2095 GCA_013152585.1 Chloroflexota bacterium | reverse complement strand
AGCTTCTGTGCACGGCAGTGCAGCCGGCATTTGTTGCCGGCATGGCGTCGTCGTCGGGCCGCGTTCGGTAAAACGCCTCAGCAGTGAGTTGTGAACGTTGAGAGTAACTGCTCATGGCGGCATGTCGGCATCGCCTGACCACAGGCGCCGGGCAAAAGCGGGTTTGACAGTGTTATCTTGTTGGTTGTATCCTGAGGCAAGGGCGAATCTCCCGCCTTAATCCCCAAAGGAGCAGGGCTCGCCTCACGGCTTAGTTCAACTCGGTTTATATGGCGGCCTCCTCTGTTCACGACGGTTCCTGTCTGCCGACAGGCAGGGGGGATCATGCTTTTTAGTCCCGCTCAACCAGGCTCTGACGCATGTTGGCCGCACCCCACGTCAATCCTTACTTTGTTGGGCGGGCATCACACAAATCAAAGGTGCTAAAATATCACCGTGAGAGTATATCTTGATGTTTGCGCTATTCAAAGACCGTTAGATACCCCTAACCAGATTCGGATCGTCCTGGAAGCCGAAGCCGTTTTGGGGATTATCGCCTTGTGTGAAGCAGAACGATTAGAGATTGTCTCGTCTGATGCACTGATTTACGAAACTGAACAAAATCCTCTTCCTGTGCGCCGAGAACATGCCAGGGCAGTTTTGCAGAAAGCAAGGGAGACTATCAAACTTTCCGAAGAAATAAAAGCGAGAGCCACACAATTGGTGAAATCTGGATTCAAGTCCCTTGATGCACTTCACCTGGCATTGGCGGAAGCAGGCCGGGTTGGTTACTTTTGCACGTGTGATGACCGATTACTGAGAAGAGCGCAACGGGTAGATTTACGCATCAAAGTGGTCTCTCCACTTGCGTTGGTTCAGGAGATTGAAAAATGATTACCGAAGTCAAACCGCTGGTAGAAATCAATCAACAAGCCCTTCGCTTGTTGTATCAAGAGTTGGGTGTCGTCAATGCCGTTCGTTTTCTCAAACAATTTACAGCAGGTTTTGGTGACTACACCAAAGAGCGTGATGCACTGTTTGGAAAAAGAACACTGGATGAAATTGTTGCCGAGATAGAAAATCAACGTGCTCGCCCAACAAGCGCTCCGACTTAACGCCGCTTCGCGACCCCTTCACTTGTGCGACGCATCGCCATGATGCGTCGCACAAGACACGCACTTTAGCTCGCT
Source organism: Chloroflexota bacterium (assembly GCA_013152585.1). Lineage (GTDB taxonomy): Bacteria > Chloroflexota > Anaerolineae > J102 > J102 > JAADGC01. The sequence goes on along the minus strand of JAADGC010000073.1, from coordinate 926 downwards.
ATTTTCTTGTTGAGCGCATCCACTTTTTTAGAAAGGGTGCCGATTTTACGGCTAAGATTTTCCACATCACGCTTGCTGGGCACGTTCATGCGGCCTAAAATCGATTCCAGACGTTGATCCATGTTGCCGACCTTGAGATCGACCTTGCCGATTTCTTTTTTACGGCGTGCGATGACCTCGGCAATGAGATCACGACCGTCTTTCTCGGCTAATTCACCTTTTTCAACCAAACGATTCACAATCGTCTCGATTTCTTCTTTCCCTAAAGCGACTGAGCCCATTGTGGCCAGCAATACCGTGCGAGCCATCTTGAAAATCGGGTTTTTACCGTTGCTTGCTTCCACCTGGGTGGACGCTTTGCTTGTTTTTGCCATAAGAGCTACCTCCTTGCAGGAACCATGTCCTGGGGGACTGATTTGAGACCGAAAAATGCCAGGGGTGAGATAACGCAATGCGTCATTATGCTTCGTATGATAGCACAATGCGTCATGGCTGTCAACCAGAATGCGTCCCCGGGGGGGCTTGCTCGCGAGCCGGATTGGCAATCCGGCGCCCCCATACACGCGCCCGGTTCCAGCCCCGATTTCAATCGGTGGGGACAGGACGCGCACGCGGCGGGGTCGGGCTGACCGGGCGCACGGCAGGAGTAGAGTCCCTGAGGGGACTTGGCCCTGTGAGCCTGCAAATTCATTTGCAGTGCCAGGTCACGGCGGCGTCAATAAAGGTCCGACTCCGCTGGCGCCGACCGCCCGGCGGTAAACCGCAGGGCACCAAAACGGCGCCGGGTGAACCCGGCTTGGTCGGGGGGCGCGATTCATTTGCCAAATGCCGCGGACGCGCCGCCTGGAGCTGGGCTTTTCGGGCGCCAAGAGAGGGCGAGCAATTTCGGCAAGATTGCGCTGTGGCAAAGATGATTTTGCGATGTA
>JAADGC010000232.1 GCA_013152585.1 Chloroflexota bacterium | reverse complement strand
GAACTGACCCCTCGCCCGCCCACGCCCACCCCTGAACCTCCCACCTTCATCTACACCGTCGATCCTGGCGACACCCTGGTATCGATTGGGCGCCAATACGGCGTGGATGTGGCCACGATCATTCGACTGAATAACATCACTGATCCCAATAGCTTAAAAGTGGGGCAGCAGCTTCGCATTCCTGGCGCGGGTTCCGGCACTGCCAGCACAGCGGGCGGTGGCATCCATGTGGTGCAGGCCGGTGAGACTTTGTTCAGCATTGCCAGCCACTATGGCGTCACCGTAGACAGGCTGGCGGCAGCCAATAGCATCACCGATCCCGATAGCCTGCTGGTGGGCCAGGAATTGCGTATTCCCCAGGGCACGAGTGCTGTCGGCAGCAGTGGCGTGCGTATACATGTGGTGCAGGCCGGCGAAACCTTGTCTGCCATCGCCACCCGTTATGGCGTAAGCCCCGAGGCCATTATGCAGGCGAACGGCATCAGCGACGCCAATGCCATTTTGGCCGGTTCCCAACTGACCATTCCCTGAGCTTACGAACTGGCCCCAAACCATCTTTGTGCCCAGATGGTGGGTAAAATGTCGGCTATTTGGCAGCAGAATATCGTGTGGCCGGGAGTAAAATAGATTATGCTTAGAATACGTGTCAATTGTAACTCACAGTCATCCCCCCCTTTCAAGGAGAAAAGTTTATGACTCAATTATTTTTTGGCCTCATTTTAGCGGTGGTCGTTGCCGTCGGCGTCGCTGCCACGGTTATCGGCACTAATGCCCATGGGCGCCAACCGGACGCACGGCGAGGCGTGGTCCCTGCTATTGCCACTTTCATATTGGTGCTGGTCGTGATCGCCGGTGTAAACAGCTACACTGTGGTGCAGGCCGGCTCCGTGGCTGTTGTGAAACGGCTGGGACAGGTAGTCACCGTTTTCGAACCCGGCTTACACTGGAAGCTGCCCTTCCTCGATGCCACAGTGGTGTATCGCACCCAGGAAATTGTGTACGAAACCAGCGATAATCCCGGCGCATCCAATGCTGATTACTCGGATTATCAGGTCGATACCGCCACCAGCGATGGCCAGCAGATCACCGCTCGTTACACCGTGCGTTTCCGCATCAGACCGCAGGAAGCCGCTAGCATTGTCAACGATCTGGGCACCGAGGCCGAAGTGGTAGAGAAAATAGTCAAACAGAACAGCCGTGTCTGGGTGCGTACCTTGCTGCGTAATTACGAAGCCAGCCAGCTTTATTCCGGCGATATCCGGGAAGCACAGGATGCTATCACAGTGCAATTGCGTTCGGATTTTGAGGCAGAGGGTCTGGAGCTGCTCTTCTTTGGCCTGCGCCAGATCGGTTTCACCGAGGCTTATAAACAAGCGGTCGAAAACAAACAGATCGAGGCGGAAAATATCATCACCAAACAGAACCTCGCCCGCCAGGCCGAATTTGAAAAAAAGCGCATCATTACCGAGGCTCAGGCCGAGGCCGAAAAACAGCGTTTGGAACGCATTGGCGTCGCCCAGGGCCAGGCCGAATCTATCAAGCTGCAAGCCGAAGCCGGAGCCAGTGCCACCCTTGTGAAGGCTAAAGCCCAGGCTAAGGCCAACAGACTCATCGCCGAAAGCCTCACCCCCGAGGTCATTAACTGGCAGGCTGTGAACCAGTGGAGCGGTCAATATCCTACCGTGTTGGGCAACAGTAGCCAATTCATCCTCCCCGGCGATCTTTTCGGCGTCCCCACCTCCCCATAGCCCGTTGACAACTCGCCAATAACCTGCTAAGCTTAATAGAGTAATCTGTGCCGCAGGGCATTGCATTCTCAGATTGTCCTTTCCCAGGCAGATCATGGAAAATCAAGCGGTTGTTAGACTCTAGTTCTGTTTTCTGGCAGCAGCGTACTCTCTCAGACTTTTGTTGAGCAGTATGCTGCTGTTTTGTTTTCGTGTCTGGCAGGCTGTCGGAGAAGCCGTTCTTGTTTTTGATAAGACGCAGATTAACGCCGATAACGCGGACAGAATTTTACACAGAGACACAGAGAAAAAAAGAGTCCTTTAGTGCGACTTGCAGTCGCCTCATCCCGGTTCTCAATGTCGAGAACACCATTGCTCAGGAGGTAGCAAAATGATTCGTGAGCCCCAATTACGCGAACTTGTTGAATTCGACGGACAAGGCAGTTCTGTCCTCAGCCTCTATCTCAATGTGGATCCCCGTCAGGGAACCATCGAGCAATACAGACTTGCTTTACGACAGCTTTTTGACACCGTTCCCAACGCCAACCCTAAAGATCGCGCGCGTATCGAACACTATATCGATCTGGAATACGACCGCCAGGCGCTGGGTTTGACCTGCTTCTCCTGCCAGGAACGCGACTTTTGGCGGGCCTATCCCCTGCATGTCCCGGTCGAAAACGCCATCATGATCGATCGCCGCCCGCTGGTGCGACGGCTGGTAGATTTGATTGACGCCTACGGCTATCTGGGCGTGGTCGCTGTCGATCGCTCTGGTGCCCGCTTCTTCTCCTTCCATCTGGGCGAGCTCGAAGAAGCCACCGGTGCCCTGGGCGAAGAAGTCAAGCGGCACAAGCAAGGTGGCCCTGCTGCCGCCCGCTATCAGCGCCACGAAGACGAAGCCGCCAGAGCCAATCTACGTCTGGTTGCGGAACTTACAGAACGTTATACTCGTCAATATGATTGGCAGCGTCTGGTGTTGGCCGGCACCGAAGACAACCTGGCGCAGTTCAAAGAACTTCTGCCGACGCATATCCAGCAGCACATTGTGGGTACCATTGCCTTCGATTTTGGCGCCAGCCCTGCCGAAGTGCGAGTCCGCGCCGAAGCCGTAGCCCTGGCCGCCACCCACGATTACCACATCCGATTAGCAGATAATCTCGTAGTCGCTGCTGCCAAAGGCACCGGCGCTGTTGTCGGCCTCGATGCCACACTCGATGCTGTGCAGAACGGCAGTGTTTACCAGCTTCTGTTTGCCGAGTCGTACACCATTCCCGAAGGACAGGTTCGTCGCTGCACTCAGTGCAATTATCTCAACGCTCAAGCTCATAAAACCTGCCCCGTGTGTGGCGCCGCCACCGATGCCCTGTCCGATGCCCTCAACACCATCGCCCGCCGTGCCATCGCCGCCAGCGCCCGAGTCATCATCCTCCCAGCCGAAAACCCCCTGTCGGCGGCCGGTCACCACATCGGCGCCTATCTACGCTATTAGCAGCCTCCTTTGCGAACGCGTCGTGGGTTGATTATGATGGGAGGCGGCCTGACTCCGTGCGGGCGGCCCTCATCATTTTTTATGCCACATTTTCTCACAGGAACCTGCATTGAAGAATCCCACACCCTCACAACCGCGTAATCAAATACTCATCGCCCTTGTCGTCGCCCTGGCCGTCTTCACCATTGGCCTCATCGGCATCACTGCCGGCCTGCGCACCCTCAATCAGCGCACCACTACGCCCGTGGCCACGGCCGATCTGGCGAGCATTCCCCTGACGCCGTTGGCACAGGCCACCAGCGCTCCCCACGACGCGACCCCCACGCCCACTGCCACCTCAACCCCCACAGCCACTCCCACATCCTCCCCCACGCCCACGCGCACTCCCACCCCCACCGCCACTGCTACGCCCACATCAGCCCCCACGCCCACGCCCCAGCCCACTGCCTATGCAGGGCCGTTACGCCAGAATGGCGGCGATACCATCGCCTTTCGCACCTCCGGGATCAGTGTGGATGGGAGGATCAGTGAATGGCAGGGCTTGCCGGCTTTGACCCTGCCCGTCATTCAGACCGGCAGCCAAAACTACAGCGGCCCCGACGATCTCAGTGTGTCGGTGTGGTTGGCCTGGGATGAGAATTATCTCTACCTGGCTGCATCCGTCGTTGACGACCAACACGTGCAAGAGCTACGCAGCTATGATCTCTACAATGGCGATGAGATCGACCTCTGGCTCGATACCGATCTGGCTGGCGACTTCTCCGTAGATACCAATAATGCCGATGATTATCAGATCGGCCTCTCCCCGGGCAACTTCGACAGCATCCCGGCTGAGGCCGTCGTCTGGTATCCGCAACGGCGCCCGGAGTGGAACAGCCGGATTCACGTTGCAGCGCAACCCGTGGGCAGTGGCTATCAGCTCGAAGCCGCCATTCCCTGGTCGATGCTCGGCATTCAGCCGCGCCCCGGGCAGGTCTTTGGCTATGCTATCAACGCTTCCGACAACGACACCCCCAACTCTGCGGCGCAGGAAACCATCCTCATGCAAACGCCAGGCATGGCCTGGGGAAACCCTACCACCTTCAGCAATCTCAGGTTGCAATAGGGTGAGCATTTGAATAGTATATGACTTGACTCCAATTGGGCGATCCCTTACTATGCTTTGGCCCAGATCGCAGTAAAGTCAAAGTAGAAATATCTCCCTTCCCCGGATTCCCGAAAACTTTCACACCCTATGATGCAATTCGAACGATATACCCGTCAGGCACAGGATGCGCTCATGCGCGCCTACGAAATCCTTCAGCGCTTTCAGCACAGCCAGGCCGATACCGAACATCTGCTGCTGGCGTTGCTGGAACAGTCGGATGGCATGGTGCGTAAGATCATCAAACACATCGACGCCGATCCCGACGCCCTCATGAAACAGGTCACGGCCATTCTGGATCAGGCCCCCAAATCGCGAGGGCCGAATATCAACGTCGGTGCTCCCGGCCAGATTTACATCACCCCGCGTCTGCACCATGTCAACCAGATGGCTACGCAGGAAGCGGAACGCCTGGGTGATCAGTACATCTCCACCGAACATCTCTTCCTGGCTATCCTCAGTGAGCGCAACACCCCCACCTCGATCATGCTCAAGAACAACCAGATCAGCAAAGACGCGGTCAAGCGCGCCATCGACGATCTGCGTGAGGGCCGAAGCGTCACCGATCCGCAGGCCGAGTCGCGGCTGCAGGTTCTCGACAAATACGCCCGTGACCTGACCGCATTGGCAGCCGAAGATAAACTCGATCCGGTCATCGGTCGTGAAACCGAGATCCTGCGCTTAATACAGGTGCTCAGTCGCCGCACCAAGAACAACCCCGTGCTCATCGGCGCCGCCGGCGTGGGTAAAACCGCCATTGCCGAAGGTCTGGCCCAACGCATTGTCCACAACGACGTGCCCGATCTCCTCAGCGGCAAACGCATTATGGCACTGGACCTGGGCGCCATGATCGCCGGCACCCGCTTCCGTGGCGAATTCGAAGAGCGACTCAAGGCCGTCATGGACGAAGTACGGGAATCTGAGGGGGAGGTTATCCTCTTTGTGGATGAACTGCACACCGTAGTGGGGGCTGGCGCCGCCACCGGCGCCATGGATGCCAGCAACATGATGAAACCGGCCCTCGCGCGTGGAGAGTTGCGCGTCATCGGCGCCACCACACCCGACGAATTTCGCCAGAACATCGAACGGGACGCTGCCCTCGAACGTCGCTTTGCCCCCATTTGGGTGGATGAACCCAACGCCGAAGAGGCCATCGACATCCTGCAAGGGCTGCGCAACCGTTACGAGGCCCATCACCAGATCCATTACACCGATGCCGCCCTACGCTCTGCTGTGCGACTTTCGCATCGCTATGTGAGTGAACGGAAACTGCCCGATAAAGCCATCGACCTCATCGACGAAGCCGGCGCCAAATTACATGTCGCCATGCGCACCCAACCCGATGAACTTAAAGCCCTGAAACATGAGTTTGAGAACAGCAAAGCTGAAGAAGAACAAGCCTGGGCCCATCGTGACTACGAGCGTGCTGCCCTGCTCAAAACCGAAGCCATTCGTCTGGAAAAAGAATATAAGATCAAGCTAGCTGCCTGGCACGAGCAGGCCGGGTTCGACGGCATTGTGGATGAAGAAGACATTGCCCAGATTGTGCATGCCTGGACCGGCATCCCCGTTAGCCAAATGTTGGAATCTGAGACCGATAAACTGTTGCGCATGGAAGACTTCCTGCACCAACGGATCATTGGTCAGCACGAAGCCGTCGTTGCCATTTCCGACGCCATTCGTCGTTCCCGTGCCGGACTCAAAGATCCCAATCGCCCTATCGGCTCCTTCATCTTCCTGGGCCCCACCGGCGTGGGCAAAACCGAATTGGGACGGGCTCTGGCTGCCTTCCTGTTCGATGATGACGATGCCCTTCTGCGCATCGACATGAGCGAGTATCGCGAAGCGCATACCGCCAGTCGTCTGATGGGTTCACCTCCGGGCTATGTCGGTTACGACGAAGGCGGTCAGCTCACCGAAGCGGTGCGGCGTCGGCCCTATCAGGTCATCCTCTTCGACGAACTGGAAAAAGCCCATCCCGAAGTCTGGAACATCCTGCTGCAAATACTCGAGGATGGACGTCTCACCGATGGCCATGGTCGCACCGTCGATTTCCGCAACACCGTCGTCATCATGACCACCAACGTGGGTTCACGTCGGGTTGCGGCCACACGCAGCCTGGGATTCCAAAGTGACGCCAGTGTCGACGAAGATCGCCTGCTGGCCGACATCCAGCGCGACCTCAAGCGTACCTTCCGTCCCGAATTCCTCAACCGGGTCGATGAAATTATCCCCTTCCATGTGCTCAGCCTCGATCAGGTATCTCAAATTGTCGATCTGCAAGTGGCAGAGATCGCCGCTCGCCTGGCAGAGCTGGCCATCGACATCCAACTGACCCCCAACGCCCGGCGTGTACTGGCCGCCAAAGGCTACGATCCCGAATATGGCGCCCGTCCGTTACGCCGCAGCTTGCAAAAGACCATCGAAAGCCCGCTTAGCAAGCGTCTGCTACAGGGCGAATTTGCCACCGGCGACTTGATCGTCATCGATGCCGACATCGCAGACGACGTCGATGACGCCGACACCCTCAAGAAAGCCAAGATACACTTTAGCAAGAGCGAACGCCCGCCCATCGCTGTGGACCTGCCCATGAATATGGAACACAAATCCTAACCTGGGCGAGCCAGAAGCAAAAGAATTCAACGCCAAGTTGCCGAGGCGCAACGAGCACATGATTTGCTTAGCGCCTTAGCGTCTTGGCGTCCTTGCGTTGAGCTTCCTGCCCATTGTGCAAGAATGTTAGCGGCAAGGCATAAAAAATGCACCCGGGCCCGTGACGGCACATTTTCGTCGCATGACACAAAGAGCTATAATAGGATCATGGAAATCGAAGTGATACGCAGCCCCAATCGCCACAAGACGATCAGTGCCCGGCTTGAAGGCGATAAGATCATTGTCAGGGCTCCACAGCATCTGCCCGAGGCGGAGCTGCAAAGGGCAATCACCAGGCTTAAAACGCGTATCGAGCGCCGCAGCCAACGCCATGAATTGTCTGACACAGAATTGCAGAGGCGGGCGCAGGTGCTCAATCGCCAGTACTTTGGCGGCAGGCTGAAATGGCAGCATATACGTTGGGTCAGCAATCAAAACCGGTGTTTTGGTTCCTGTACGCCGGCCCGGGGCACCATCCGCATCTCCCATCGGGTGGGGGCGCTGCCCACCTGGGTGCAGGATTACGTGATCGTGCACGAGCTGGCTCATCTGATCGAAGCCAACCACAGCGCCCGATTTTGGGCGCTTGTCAATCGCTATCATCGCAGCGAACGCGCCCGTGGCTATTTGATGGCCCTGGGGCTCAACGAAGATGAACCTGAGTCAAGCCCGGCAGGAGGAGGCCTAGCATGACAACCGAATCAGTGCTCAGCACCTATCTGACTGATCTCAGGCAGCTCTTACCCGTCCCCGAGCTGACTGCCCGCGCTGGCGAAGCTGTGCGTCCGGCAGAACCCTACAGCGACGAGCAAATCGAGGCAGCGCTGGCTTTTTTGCAAAAGAGTCAACTCCTGCAGGATGCTCTGGAGCAGGAGTGGTTGCAGGCCACCGACGCTTATGAGCGCAGCCGGGCCGAAGTGCGCATGCTGGCCGCTGCTGCCGCCGATTTGGCCATTGCCGAGCGCCTGCTCAGCCAACCCGGTACCGGCGCTGCCCCTGCTGCCACACGTGGGACCACGCTCGTCAGCTACGAACGTCTGATCCAGCAGGCCCTGGCTGAACCCGAGCGCCTGCTGACCCCCGCCCCTTTGCCCGGATATCGCGGGCAGAGCCAACTCGAAGTACAAGCTGCCGCCTACAAATGCTTGCACGCGGTGCAGGCCGGCGCCATCGACGCCAGCATTGACACCATCACCAATCTCCTGGCCATGGATTTTGCCGTGGTCAAAGAGGCCGCCGAGACGGTGGGGCTGGATCCGGGAACGTGGATGAAAGACCATGCCAACAGCGCCATTCAGGCCGCCGTGCAATATGTGCTGCGAGCCAACGAGAAGCTCCGGCTGTTGTTAGGCCCCGGTGGTGAAGAAACGGTGCGCCGCGGCATCGCCGAGTTGCTGGACTCCATTTCGGGCGAGGAATTTATCGCCCAACTGATTGTCAAATTTCTGCATATCGATACCGTGATTGATGAGAGCAAGGACTGGATCGGCGCCTATCAGGGTGAGGAAACGGTTTTGCTGAGGACGGCGCAAGAGATAGCCGCCCTACAGGGCAGCTTCGAAGGTCGGATGAAAATCGCAGATGTGGTCGTCAAGGGACTGGCCGTCGTCAAAGTGCTGGGTGTTATCGCCACCCAACCCCTGGCTCCGATGCTGGTGGCGGGCGCCTATCTCGGCCTCGAAGGCTATATCCTCTACAGCGCCCACGATCATATCGATTCGGATAAATACGCCTTTTTTGATCGCGTGCGCGGGGTGCGTGGCACACTCATGACCCAACTGCGGGTGTCCTCCCTCCCACCCCCTCCCTTCACCGATGTCGATCCCGGCGTCTGAATTTGTCAAATGCAGCTATCTGCGTTAGCCTGACTGCTTTCAGCCAAACAACTACTGAGCACCGGCGTTTTCTATTTCAACCATATTTTCACAGAATCAAAAGGGATCAGTCCCAAAACCTGTGCCATCTGTGGTTAAAAATGCCCTGTCAAACGAAAAAATCACTTTTCGCCTGACCCCAGTAACTATCTCAAACGGAGTGTTTTATGGACCCTGTTGCATTTAGAATCGGCTCCTGGCCGGTACAATGGTACGGCATCATCATCGTCACCGGTGCTCTTTTGGGCGGCAGCGTGGCTTCGTGGGTCGCCAAACGGCGGGGGCAAGACCCCGATCATGTGTGGAACATGCTTACGTTGGCCTTGCTATTCGGTATTCTTGGCGCCCGCATGTACCATGTTTTTTCACAACCCGCTGTGGGCATTGGCTGGGACTATTATCGCCAACATCCCATCGACGCCATCGCCTTTTGGAAAACCGGTGGTTTTGCCGGGCTGGGGATTTATGGCGGCGTGGTCGGCGGCGCCCTGGGTGTTTTCCTCTACACCCATTTTAGCAAGCTGCGCTTTTGGGATTGGGTTGATCTGGCCACGCCGGGCCTGCTGCTGGGGCAGGCGATTGGTCGCTGGGGGAATTTCGTCAATCAGGAATTGTACGGCCCGCCTACGCGCTTACCCTGGGGCATTCCCATCGATTGTGATCATCGCTACGGCAATTTTCTCTGTCCTCCGGCCGGCAACGTGGCCTCCGACGCCCTATTTCATCCCACCTTTTTGTACGAATCCTTGTGGTCCCTGGTGGGAGTGGTCATCATGGTGTGGCTGGTGCGACACTTTGGCAAGCGCCTGCGCACCCCCGACTTGCTGTTCTTTTACCTGATCTACTACCCACTGGGCCGCTTTTGGATAGAGCTATTCTTCCGTCCGGATGCCTGGGTGATGGGTTCTCTGCCCACGGCATCGATTATCTCGCTGATTGCCATGGTGATCGGCATCTCGGGCCTGGTTTACAACCATCGTTTCCGCCCGCCCCAACAGGCATAGGGCTAGCGTGAAAAGGTTTTTTTAATTCGTGCACTTTCGCGGCCGAAAATGCGTTTATCGGTGACGGATTCCGTTTTCGCCAGGACTCCACTTAGTGAACGTCTAAAAATACCTTTTCGTTTTGCTCTTGCTGACTGAAGTCAGGCTCTTCAGGCCTGCGGCCAGGAGTCGGCCTTCGCCGACTCTCCCTGTGGCGAAGATGG
>JAADGC010000170.1 GCA_013152585.1 Chloroflexota bacterium | reverse complement strand
GTAGGGGCGATATTGGCCATGATGGGTGGTGTAGGGGCGAAGAATTCCTTCCTAACGCCCCCTGGAACAGGACTGTTGTTGCGCCAAGATCACCTTATCGGCGACGTTGGTGCGGGGGAATTGCTCGCCCGGCATGGCTTCAGATATGACAACGAATAAGAGGATGGAACGAATGGGTTTTAGGTGGGTGCGCGTCCATTATCCTGTCGGTCTCAGGCGCAGCCTCGTTAGTATTTGCCGTACAAAGGCCCGAAGTTAGTGCAGGCGCGGAAGTCTGCACCCTCGCGGTCGGTCGTGCCGAACGCGTTCCAGGCGCTGGGCCGGAAGATGCGCTCCGCCGCCACATTGTGCATGAACACCGGTATCCGCAGCAGCGCCGCCAACGAAATCAGGTCGGCGCCGATGTGGCCGAAACTGATGGCGCCATGATTCGCCCCCCAGTTGTACATCACATTGTACACATCGGTGAATGCGCCCTGCCCCGTAAGGTTGGGGACAAACCAGGTGGTGGGCCAGGAGGGGTTTGTGCGCTGGTCGAGGGTGTTCTGAACTTCCTCTGGCAGCTCGATTGTCCAGCCTTCGGCGATCTGCAGCACCGGCCCCAGTCCTTTGACCAGATTGAGGCGACTCATGGTCACGGGCATCCCCCCCGGGGTGCGAAAACGGGTCGACCAACCACCGCCACGGAAATATTCCACCACCGAGGTGTGCCAGGTTGTGACATCCAGGCAGCGCTGCGCTTCTGCGGGCGTGATTTCCCAGAAGGGTTTGATAACCGGCTGACCATCGATCTCCTGTTGGCCGGTGGCGTCAAGGGCGGTAGGGCCTGAATTGATAAGGTGCAGGAAGCCCCCAGCGGCACGATCACTGAGCTCGTAGCCGGTTACTCGCTTCACTGCCTCGGGACTCCAATAAGTGCGTACATCCGAAAAAATCTGGGCTGTGCCCGTAAGCAGATGTCCGAACAGCATGCCCACCCCATTGAGTGCGTCATTTTCGGTGGCCACGATGGTGGGTTGGCGCAATCCTGTCCAGTCGAACGATGTGTTCAGCAGGCCCTCCATCATATCGCCATTGGGGTAATGGTCTGTCCACTGGCGTTGTCCCTGGAAACCGGCGGCAATGGCGTTGTGTCCAAGCGCCTCCTCCCCGAAGCCTGACTCGGCCAGCCGTGGATTCCCCACCATCAAATCTCGCACGATCATCGTCATCTTCAGCGAGTATTCCCAGGCCCAGTTCTTCTTTTCCGGGCTATGCTGCATGTGCGGCGGATTGTAATCCTGGCCTTTGCGCAGATTGGCATTGGCCCAGGCCAGGGCCGTCTCGAATTCCTCTTTGTCGTAGATGCCTTCATCGACGCGGCGGGAGACCTCCACCATATCGATATTCTCCACCCGCATCCCCAGATACGTCTCGAAGAAGCTGGGGTCTATGATAGAGCCGGCAATGCCCATCGATGTGCCGCCAATCGACAGATACGACTTTCCCCGCATGGTGGCCACGGCCACCCCTGCCCGGGCAAATTGCAGCAACCGCTCCGCCACATCCGTGGGGATACTCGTATCCTCGGCATTCTGCACGTCTCGACCATAGATGCCAAAGGCAGGCAGGCCCTTTTGCGTGTGTGCGGCCAGTACCGCCGCCAGATATACCGCCCCCGGCCGCTCGGTGCCGTTGAAGCCCCACACCGCCTTGGGCATGAGCGGGTCCATGTCCATCGTCTCTGCGCCGTAGCACCAGCATGGCGTTACCGTGATCGTGAGCCCCACGCCTTCTTTGCGGAATTTCTCGGCGCAGGCCGCGGATTCGGTCACGCGGCCGATGGTGCCGTCCGCGATTACGCATTCGACGGGCAGGCCGTTGGCATGGCGCATGTTCTTTGTCAGCAGATCGGCCACGGACCGGGCCATGGCCATGGTCTGAGCTTCCAACGATTCGCGCACGCCACCCAGGCGTCCGTCGATGGTGGGACGGATGCCGATCTTGGGCATGTCCCCAACGAGACGGTTGCGGGGGGGATTCTTCTTGAAGTCTGTCATTTTGCAATCCTCACTTGATATTGAAGTAAATTATTGATGGTGTGGCCCGACACTTGACTCGGGCATGCAGATTTCGAGCTATGAAAAGTCCTGGCCGGGAATGTGACCACACTTATGGAGTGCTTGTACCATGGCAACGAACTGATCGGGGGGAATTGCTTCGGTGAGGGCGCCGGCTGTGCTAAAGATGTAGCCGCCGCCGACTCCCAGCGATTGGCAAAAGGAGCCCACCTGCGATTGGATTTGTGCACGAGAGCCGGAGAGTAGGGTAGAGGTGGGGAAATTACCCATGAAAACGAGTTTTCCGTTCCATTGTTGCTTCATCGTCGCCAGCTCAGCCAGGTCATGTGCCATGGGATGGACGATGTCGAAGCCAGTTTCGTGTAGGAGGGGCAAGAGACGGTTGATATCGCCTTGGGTGCGAATGGCCACGGGCTTGCCATGGGCTTTGGCTGGCGCCAACATGCGTTTCATGCGTTTTACATAGAGATCATTCATGTGTGTCTCGTCCAGAAATGAGCCATTGGCGTCCGCGATCTCATCGGTAACCATGACAAAGGCCAGATCAGACGCAAAACGGTCACAAACCGCGCGGATAAAGGCTTCCTGGCGCTCGGTGAGCATATCCAGGAGCCGTTCCATGAAGAAACGATCTTCGTGAAAACGGGCGGGAATCGAATCGAAACCCACTGCTCGCAAAGTCGCCTGGAAAAAAGAGGTAAAGTTGACAAATACCCCCACGCCTGAGCCGTCAGCGGCACGCAGGTGTTCTTCTAATTTATTCAACTGATCGGCCAAAGGCGGTGCTGGCTCCAAATGGTCAAGATCGCTCCAGCCTTTGACGGTACCATCGACATACTGACGGATGCCCTCGGCTGTTATGGCAAAGAGGCTGTTGGGATAGCAGGAGAAATCACAGGCGATGGCATCGATGCCCAGGCGCTGGGCAAATTCGGCGGCATCCTGCGGTGCCACTTGTAGATTGTAGGGGCCGCGGCCAGAGGCGACTTTTCGCACTTGGCGGCCCAGCACATAAGTATAAAGTTGTGAACTCAGAAGCTCCACTTCGATATGGGGCACACGATCAGCCTCCTGGAAACGCAAGGCTTTGCACAACCGATCACTGTCTGACTTGTCATAAGTAGTAGGTTGCAGTTTTTCACGTCGGAAGCTGTGGGCATCCGTTGCCAGACCGTCGTTGGTGAACTGGAGTTCTTCTTCTGTCAGGGGGCGCACATGCCGGACGCGAACATCGATTTCGCGGCGTAAAGGCAGGCTAAAAGGCGCCTGTGCTGCCTCGTGTAGCGACGCGCCACATGATTGGCGGATGATGAGGCGCGTGGGCAAGACGACGTGACGCGGAGGGATCTTCTCGGCGCTTTGCAACTGGCTCAAAAGCAACTGTGCCGCATTCGCTCCGATTTCGTAAGCGGGTTGGACGACGGTGGTAAGGAAGGGGAAGAGGCGGGATACGCCAGGCAGATCATCGAAGCAGACGAGGGTGATGTCGGTAGGCACACGCAGTCCCCGGGCGTCCAGGGCGTCGATCACGCCCATGGCAATGGCGTTGTTGGAGGCGAAGATGGCGGTGGGTTTCTGCGCTTGATTGAGCAATTGATGCGTCAGCCATTCTCCCGAGATGGCGCGATATTCGCCGAATTTCACCAGCGCAGGCTCATAGGGAAGTCCGGCCTCGGCCAGGGCAATGCGGTAGCCCAGCAGGCGTTCGGTCGCGGTCGAGGTTTTGGCGGAGCCGGTGATGACGGCTATATGGCGATGCCCCAAATCGATGAGATGCTTCACTATCGCCCGGGCACCGGCGCGCGAGTCACCCACGACCGTGTCGACATCCCATCCTTCCACGTAACGATCTATCAGCACCGTGGGGATGTCGCGCCGGCGCAAAGGGGCCAGATTCTCGGCATCGGTATCATAGGGGGCGATGATGACGCCATCCACGCGTTGGCTGATCACGACACCAAGATAATGCAACTGCTTTCTGCGGCTCTCGTCGGTGTTGCACAAGAAGACGGAATAGCCCTGGCTCTGGGCGGCATCCTCGACCCCACGCGCCGCCGTCGTCCAGAAGGGGTTCTGGATATCAGGCACGATCAGGGCGATGGTGTTGGTGCGTTTGGAACGCAGGCTCTGGGCGACGCTACTGGGGACATATCCCAACTCGGCGATCGCCTGCTGCACCTTGATCCGAGTTGTTTCACTGACATTATTGGCATTGTTGAGCACACGCGACACTGTGACCGGGGAGACGCCCGCTCGTTTAGCAACGTCGCTGATGGTGGTTGTCATAGATTTATTCCTTAACTATCAGCGTTGGTTATTCGAAAGCAGCCAAACGTTCGAAAATGGGTACCAGGGCTTGATAAGTATCCCGGAACAGCGCGTAGATATCGTCGTAGCGCTGGATGTTTTCAGAGCTGGGATAATCGTATGCGACTATCGGGGCCAGGGAGCGGGCGATGCCGTAATCCGCAAACAGTCCTACCCCCACACCGCCAGCAATCGCGGCGCCCAGTGAGGTGGCTTCGGCGGCAAAACTGAGTCGGGCGACGGGCAGATTGTAGATGTCGGCCAGAATTTGACGCCAGAGCGCGCTTTTCTCGGCTCCACCGATCAGCCTCATCTCTGCGACTTCGGCGCCCTGACTGCGCAGGACATCGAGGATGTGGCGGAGGTTGAAGGCGACGCCTTCCATGACAGCGCGTGCCATCTCGCTCCGACCATGCGGCATGGCTACTCCCACAAAGGCGCCACGGGCGAGGGGGTTCCAGTGGGGGCTGCGTTCGCCTAGCAAATAGGGGAGGAACAGGAGGCCACGGCTTCCGGCCGGGACCTGACTGGCAGCGACGTTCAGGGCTTCGTAGAGAGGCTCGTTTTCACCTGGTGGCCGCAACAGGCGCTCGAACCAATCGAAAGCGCCGCCGGCAGACTGCATGGCACCGATGGCCACGGCATGGTGGGCATCGAGATGGAGGAGATTGAAGGTACGCTGTTGAGGATCCAGCAGCGGTTGCTCGGTCGTGAGTCCTATCCAGGAGGAGGAACCGAGATAATTGTACACGTCGCCGTCAGAGATCGCACCGACCCCGACCGTGGCACAGGCCCCGTCCCCTCCCCCGATCACGACCGGCGTACCCGCCACGAGGCCGGTGGCTGCGGCAGCATCTGGCGTGACGCCCCCCAACACGGTAGCCGCGGGGTGGATGGACGGCAAAACGTCTGCGGAGAGGCCAAGGCAATCCAGCAGGGCGGCAGACCATTGCCGGGTATTGATATCGAGCAGGGCAGTGAGGGAGGCATCGGAGTAGTCGGTGGCAATGACGCCGCTGAAGAGAAAGGCGGCGTAGTCTTTGGCCTGCACCACCTTGGCGGTGCGCGCCCAGATGCCGGGCTGATGTTTTTTAACCCACAGCATTTTGGCGGCGGTGTAGGCCGCGCTGACGCGATTACCTGTCACCTGATAGACTCTCTCATCGCCACAAGCGCGGCTGAACTCTGCCGCCTCGACCGTGGCGCGCTGGTCGGCCCAGATGATGGCCGGGCGCAGAGGCTGGCCGTCGTCTGCCAGAAAGACGGCGCCGTTCATGTGGCCACTAAAACTTACGGCCACGACATCGCCCGCAGAGACACCTGATTCCTGCAATAAGGTTCGGGTGGCGACAAAGACGGCGTGGCGCCAGTGGTCCGGGTCTTGTTCGGCCCAGTTGGGGGAGGGATAAGCAGTGGGATAGGTGACGAAGGTGGCGGCAAAGACGCTGCCATTGTCGCGAAACAGGGTTGCTTTATTACCGGTGGTGCCCAGATCGTGGGCGAGAATGAGATGCTGTGCAGCCATAATATTTGGAGATCGTTTTCTAGCCTTTGACGGCGCCCACCAAAAGGCCGCGGGCGATGTACCTTTCGAGAACAATGGCGATAGCGATGACGGGGATGATCATAATCAGGATCAAGACCGACATGTACCACCATTGCGGGCCACGGGTGGCATTTTGGGCAGCGATGGTGAGGGGCAGGGTCTGGGTGTGGGCGCCCGAGAGAAAGAGTGCCAGCAGGTATTCGTTCCAGGCGAAGACGAGTACAAAGAGGTAGGTAGCGACCAGGCCGGGAACAGAGAGCGGCAGAACAATCGAGAGGAAGATGCGGTAGCGTGAGGCGCCGTCGATGGAAGCCATTTCTTCCAATTCCAGGGGGATAGACTGGAAGTAGTCCCGCATCAACCACACCACAATGGGGAGGTTGACCGCCAAATAGGTGATGATCAGGGCCAAACGGGTGTCCAGGAGATTGAGACGTTGGAAGAAAATATAGATGGGGATGACGACGGCGACCGGTGGCAACATGCGTTGCGAGATCAGCCAAAAGGCGATATCATCATTGCTCAGGGAACGTGTAAAGCGCTTGCCAAGTACCTGGAGCAGAATCAGGAATACGGCCAGGGAGGAGGCGATGGTAAGCTGCCAGGCTACCCCTAACATGGTCATGACCACGGCCAGTACCAGGGCGAGCAGGAAGAGGAGAATGGCGCCCAACTTGGGCTTGTAGTGAAAACGGGTGAGGGCGTACGAGGCGGCTGTGCCCAGCAGCAATGCCAGGGTGGCACTGACCAGGGCCACGATAACGGTATTGGCGTAGGGGCGAAATGTGTCACGGCTCAAATCGCCGACAAGTACATATTTCCAGGCGTGCAACGAAGGATGGAAGTCGACGAAGGGGATGTAAAAGGGCCCCATGTTGACGTCGATGGGGAGCTTGAGGGAGGTGACTACCAGCCAATAAAGGGGAAACAATACGACCAAGGCCCAGAAGCCCAGCGAGATATAGGAAAACATCATGCCGAAGGGCGATGGTTTGTTGATTGATTTGTGTTTGAAGAAATCAGAGAAAGCTGCCATTATCCCTCCACAAAGCGACGGCGCAAGATGTTGACATAAACGATACCAAAGAAGGTGACGACGATCAGCAAGGAATAAGCCACGGCCGCGGAAATGCCCAGGTTGAGAGAACGCCAGGCGATAAAGGAGTGCAGCGTCAGCGATTCGGTGGCTGTGCCGGGGCCACCATTGGTGAGCACGTTGGGCAAATCGACGATTTTGAAGGCCTCGATCATGCGAATGAGCACCACAGTCAGGCTGACAGGGATGATCTGAGGCAGAGTGATGCTCCAGAATATCTGCCAGCGATTGGCGCCATCCACCAGGGCCGCTTCGCGCTGTTCTGCGGATTGGCCTTCGAGGGCGGCCAGGAGCACGATGAACATGAAGGGTATCCACTGCCAGGTGTCACCGATCATGATGGCGATCCGCGCCCCCCAGGGCTGATTCACCCACGAATACATGCCCAGGCCCGCAGCCTGCCACAAAGGGGCGAAGGGCCCCTTGCTGGTGTCTGTCAACATGCGGAAGAGGTAGGCGATGCCCACCGGCGTGATCATCATGGGCAAGAGGAAGATGACGCGAAAGAAACGACGACCCGGTAGTTGTTGGGTGAGCAAGATCGCCAGTCCCAGGCCAACGCTGTACTGCACGACGATGCCACCGAACACATATATCCAGGTAACAACCATGGTGCCGGGACGTCCGCCATGGCTAAAGGTTGTGACGACGGCCAAACGGGTAAATTCAAAAAGGACAAAGACGACGATGGCACGAAGAATGAAACCCCGTACAGTCACCCTTCGTCGCAGGGCAGAAATCAACCACCATAACAGTAAGGCTGTCATCACCACCAAGATAGCCCAGCCCAACATCGTTGGCGCTTCCATTTTGCCCAAAAAATGTGTTCGTTCGCTACCAAACAGGAGCTTTTTGTAGTTTGCTGTTCCCACCCAATTGATAGCAAATCCTCCCTTGACAAACTTAAAGCGGGCGAAGGAAAGATAGAGGGATATCAGTAAGGGAAAGATAGAAAGTGCTAAAACCACCAGCAAGGCCGGCCAGATGAACACGCTTTTGGCACTTTCTTCCCAGCGCTGCGTGATGCGCTGCATCCATGTTTTTCGCGGGACGGGCTCTGGCGCCCGAGCACTGGTGGGGGGCGATTGCATGCAGGTAACCTCGATGAGGAAGGTGAGAGTGTCAGGGCCCGGCCCAAGCGACCGGACCCTGACGAAGGTAGGAGAGACGCCGTTTCCGGCGGTAGAGGTTATTTGGCTCCTAGCGAAGAGAGATAAGCATCCAACTGATCCTGGCGACCGATTTCATCGGTGAGTTCCTGCCAGTTATCGTAGATCTGTTGCATGGCTTCATCTTTGCTAATCTCACCAGCCATGAATTGGCTGAGGGCCATATCGAGGATGACCTGCTGGTACTGCTGATTTTGGGGGACGCGCAGGTCGAGGACCATGTTGGGGCTATTAAGGCTGGATTCGATAGCGCCCAGGTAGTTGCTGGCAAATTCGGGGCTCATGCCCGCCTTCACCCACAGTTCACGGTTGAGGAACTGGGACTGGCGGTAGGGATTGAAGCCCGTGATACCGATGGTCACATCGACATTGGACTGCGCCGGTTGCGACATGTAGGAGAAGAAGGCGTAGGTGGCGTCCTTCACCTGGGGATCGGACGCCGCATTGATGCCACCCGACCAGCCACCAAAGGCCGCGAAGGGAGCATGATTGACGCCATCGACGGCATAGGGGCAGGTTCCAGCATCGCAAGGCACCAGTTTACCGGTGTCCCAATCCAGTACCTCGGTAGAACCGGGCAGGATCATGGCGCCGGTCTTGTCGGCCACGACCGAAGTATCGGGATCGATGGCCAGAGTGCCGATGTCGCCCCAGTCGATGGACAGTGCACAACGTCCGGAAGTGAAGAGGCCGCGGGTGTCGCCGACATCCAGGTTCAGGCTATCCGGCGGTCCGTAGTCCAGCATCTCTTTGAAGATGTCCAGGGCTTTCGCAAAGCCTTCGTTGTTCACCAGCGGATCGAAATTGTCGTGCGTAAAGAATGTCCCCTGAGAAGTGCCCTGGCTCTGAATTATGGCAGCGCCAATGGAGTGGATGAACCAGTAGGCCTGGGCGCCACGTTTCATGGAAACACAGGAGCCGTAGTCGGGGTCGCCATCGCCGTTCAGGTCTTTGCCCTGGAATTCAGCCGCTTTTTGCAGATATTCTTCCCAGGTTTTGGGCGGAGTATCCATCAAGTCAGTGCGATAGTAGCCCATGTGGAAGTCACCATCGAGGGGGATGGTGTAGATGTGGCCATTGTAGGAGGCGCTAAAGTTGCGGAAGAAGGGGGCGATGTCATCCCACTGGATGGCGGGATCATTGGCGATGCGGTCGGTCAGATCTTCGATATAGCCGGGCACGATATAGTCCACCATCCATTGCGGAGCAAATACCCAGCCATCGAACGAGTTGGTACCCGTGGCCGCATCCGTCAGTATCTTTTGATAAAGATCGCTGAAGGGTACGGTGATGACGTTCACCTTGGCGCCGGTCATGGCCTCGAAAGCAGGAGCCCGCCGTTGCAGCGGCTCTGCAATTTGCGGGCCGGTGAATGTTACGATGTTGATTTCTACGCCTTCATAAGGCAGAGCTTCCGGCGTGGGCGTCGTAACCACTTCTTTTTCGACGACTTGTGTCACCACAACGGTTTGTTCGACGACTTGAGGGGTGGGTTGGGCGCAGGCCGAAATACTTACGGTAATGGCCACGAGCAAAATCACTAGAAAAACAAAACGATTGATTTTCATGAAAGTCTCCTCCGGAAAATGGGTGTAATACAGAATAAAAACGATTTCTGCTTACAAGGCTCCCCCTCTGAACAAGGGGGATACGGGGAACAAAGTGATTACTTGGCACCGACAACAATAAACTTCGATAGGCATCAACCTCCTTGTAGATGGAAAGGGCGCAAGAATACCCCTTAAGAAAAGACGTAGCGAGGGGATGGCTTCTGTCAGGCAAAGACTGCCCCCACTCCTGAGAGAATCTTCTGTTGGCGTCAGGATGGCAATCTGATGATCGATATCATGGTATCGATTTCATTAAGAATACATCATAATCGACGTTCTGTCAATGGTTTTTCCACATCCGTTCGGCGAAACGAATTCATCGTCTGACCGGGGCCAAGCCCCCGCAGGGACTTTGGCCTTGGCTATTGCTTTGGTTTCACCGCATAGGCAGGATCAGGGCGACGCCGAGCGCGGCCCCCGCCGCGCGCCATCGGTGAGACCCACTGAGATGCGGTTGAACCAAATCTGACCGCGTTATTTATCCGCGTATCGGGGTTCGTCCGCGTTTACACTCTTGTCGGTTAG
>JAADGC010000230.1 GCA_013152585.1 Chloroflexota bacterium | reverse complement strand
ACCGATACATGATTGACGCCACCGCACACTAGCTAAGCTGCACCTCAAACCGACAAGCGTGTAAACGCGCACCAGCGCCGATACGCGGATCAATAACGCGGTCAGATTTGGTTCAACCGCATCTCTGGGGGGCTCATCGGCACCTCCGGGAGGTGGCCAAAGCTGGCCCGCCTCACACCGTGTTCACGTCATGCGAATGACTCTCGCGCACACCGGCGGCGGTGATCTCGATGAATTCGGCGTTAGTCCGCAATTCGGCAATGGTTCTGGCCCCGCCATAGCTCATGCCCGAGCGCAGACCCCCCACCATCTGATAGAGTATCTCGCGCACGTGGCCCCGGTACGGCACTACGGCCTCGACACCCTCGGGCACGACCTTATCCCAATCTTCCTGACTCTCGGCGCTCTCGTTCTCTCCGCCTTCGGCCTGTTTGCGGCCCATGGCGGCGCCCAATGAGGCCATGCCCCGCACCACCTTGAACTTCTGGCCGTGGCGGATCACATGAGCGCCGGGCGACTCCTCGCAGCCGGCAAACAGGCTGCCGATCATGACCGTGCTGGCGCCCGCAGCCAACGCCTTCACCAGATCACCCGAGGTCTTGATGCCGCCATCGGCGATCACCGGGATGTCCCGGCCACTGTCCTGCACGCCGGCCACGCTCTCCGTGATGGCTGTGATCTGGGGCACGCCAAAGCCGGTGACAATGCGTGTGGTGCAGATCGAGCCCGGGCCAATCCCCACCTTAATCGCATCCGCCCCGGCTTCGGCCAGGTCCCGAGCGCCCTCACGTGTGGCCACATTGCCGGCGATGAGCTGCGCCGCCGGAAAGGCCTGACGCAACGCCACCAGCATATCGAGGCAATGATCGGCATGCCCGTGAGCGATGTCGAGCACCAGCACATCGGTGCCGGCGGCCAGCAATACCTCGGCCCGACGCATCTCGGCCGTTCCCACGCCGATCGCTGCCCCCATCCGCAGACGGCCTTTGGCATCGACGGAAGCATGGGGGTTCTTGCGTGACTTGATCAAATCCTGGGCCGTAATCAGCCCGGCCAGGACACCCTCTTCCGTGACCAATGGCAGCTTCTCTAGCCGGTGCTCATACAAAATGCGCTGCGCCTCTGCCGGGCTGATGGCGGGCGTGGCCGTCACCAGGCGTTCGGCCGGGGTCATAGCCTCGGCCACGCTGGCCAACGAAGAAGGCGCCAATAGCACATCCCGTCGGGTCAGCAAGCCTACCAGACGCCGGTCCGCAGCGAGCACCACCAAGCCCCCCACATCATGCTCATCCATTAGCCGTGTCGCCTCGGCAATGGAGGCCTCGGGCGGGATGGAACAAGGGTCTTCGACCACAAAGCTGCGCGCTCGCTTCACCTTGCTCACCTGCTGCGCCTGCTGCTCCACCGTCATAAAGCGATGGATGATACCGATGCCACCGGCACGAGCCATGGCAATGGCCATTTTCGCCTCGGTCACCGTGTCCATGTTGGCGCTAATAATGGGGATGCACAGAGAGATGGCGGGGGTGAGGCGGGCGCTGGTGTCGACATCACGCCGGGAGCGCAGGGGAGAGCGTTTGGGAACGAGAAGCACGTCGTCGAAAGTGAGACCTTTTTGTTGGCGGATTTTCATGGTGAATTTGGGGAATGATAGATGGGTGGATTGATAGTACTCGGTCAAGTCCAAAACGAGAGCTATGTCATTCCGAACGCAGTGAAGAATCTCTGGTTGCCAAAGGCGAGATTCTTCGTTTCACTCAAAATGACAGCCATCAAACCACACTTGACTGCGTAGTAGGCTGGCGTTTTTGGGGGGAAGCTGAGAAAATGGTAAATGGGGGAGGCGAAGGAGGCGTAAAACAGGTCTATGATACAATAGGTCGCAGGCCTTGAAAAGTGCGCCTGAAGTACCACCCCATAAATTCTGGATCAACCGGACATCACGGGGTCTCCCGGAGGTCTGAATCAAGACCCCACCAAAACCGTGCGAGTTTTCCCGCTTTCCCGACTTTCCGGTTTCCCGGTTTCACAGACATTACCCACCCACCATGCAAATCAAAGAACTGGCCGCCAAGACCGGCCTCAGCACCAAAGCCATCCGTTTTTACGAAAAATCCGGCATTCTGCCCCCGGCCAAACGTCTGGCCAATGGTTATCGCACCTATGACGATGAAGACGTGGAACGGGTGCGATTCGTGGCAGGGGCACGTCATCTGAATTTCTCTCTCGACGACATCAACGAAATTTTGTCGTTGCGCGATCAGGGCGAGGCTCCCTGCCGGCCTGTACTCGACCTGCTTGCAGCCAAGGCAGACGAAATTGCCGTCCGCATCGGCGAATTGCAGCAGATGGAGCAGGAGTTGCGGCAGCTCCATACAGCAGCACTCGATTTTCCCATCGAAGACATCGACGGCAAACAGTGCGTATGCCATTTGCTGCGGGCACGGGCCTGAATGTTTGTCCAGAATCAACCTGCGGAACGAGCGCTCGTTTTTGCACGATTCCTTGTGAGCCGCCATCGACAACAGGCCCCGGTGGGATGCCGGGGCCTGAAGAAAGGAGGAAAACAGACAGGAGGGGGGGTTATTTCACAGAGCTGTCCAGCACGTCGCCGGTATGGGCATCCACGACCACGGAGGCGGTGTGCTTAGCATCGCTGAGCTGCACGACCCAGGCCGGTCGTCCCTTGTAGCTGTCCTGGGTGACGATGGTCTCGGTGATATCACCCTTGAGCAATTTCTCGGTGGTCACCTGATCCCGAGCGATAGCAATAGCAGCATGTGGGGTAATCAATCCTGCCTGTCCTCGTTCGGGTTGAGACGGTGCGGCCGGACGTTCACCCAAGGTCACATGCAGGTCGACCTGCTTGCCATCACGATAGACGGTCAAATTTACTTTCTGTCCCGGCGCTGCCATGGTCACCAGATAGGCCACCAGATCGTTGAACTGGCGTACGGGCTGACCATCGATGGCAATGATGGTATCGCCGCCGGCATACAGGGTAACGCCATCCAGATCGACGGGCTTGTTGCCGCCTTGCACACCCGCTTTATCGGCAGGCCCACCGCTGACAACTTCGCCCACGTACGCACCCAGCACGTTCTCGGGCAAATCGAGGGCGCTGGCGATTTCGGGCGTGACGCTCTGGCCACTGATGCCGAGATAGGCGTAGTGATAGATGCCTTCGTTAATCAAGGCCGGCACCACGCGCTGCACAATCGAGACGGGGATGGCAAAACCGATGCCGGAACTGCCGCGCACGGGCGATTGAATGGCAAAATTGATGCCCACGACCTCACCCTTCAGGTTCAGCAAAGGGCCGCCGGAGTTGCCGGGATTGATGGCAGCATCGGTTTGGATGACGGCTGGCAGGGTGTAGCGCCCGCCGGTGGCTTCGCCCACGGGGAAACTGCGCCCCAAGGCGCTGACAATGCCGGTGGTCATCGTGCTCTCAAGGCCAAAAGGAGCGCCGATAGCAATCACGGCATACCCCACGCGCAGGTTGTTGGCCGCGGCCAGAGGCAGAGGACGCAGGTCCACGCCCGCCGGCGGATCGACTTTGATCACGGCCAGATCAGACTGGGGATCGGTGGCAACCACTTCGCCTTTGGCCCACAGGCCATTCTGGAAGGTCACAACGATGTCCTGGGCGCCTTCCACCACATGATTGTTGGTGACGATGTGGCCCTGATCATCGAACACCCAACCGCTGCCCTCACCCTGCACGGGCGTCTGGTCCTGAGGGGAGGTGTTGGGCGTACCGGGAAAATTGAAGGGGAATTGGAAGCTGGGAGCAGAGCTAGCGCCGGCTGCCAACGTCACTTTGATATTGACAACCGAGGGCAACACCTGATCATAAAGATTAGCCAACGATTCCTGGTCGATTGCCACTTCGGTGGGCAAAGTGGCGGCAGTAGTGGTCACCGGGGCCACAACGGGCGTGGGGGAGGAGGTCTGGGCCATCACGGACAGGGCAGAGCCAAGGGGTGCGGCGCAACCAGCGACCACCATCAACGCCACAACCAAGATGATGCTCAACCAGATGGTTTTCGGGGGCAAAGTTTTAAGCAATTTCATTTTCGATACTCCAAAATAGGTAACTGGACACTGGCGTTTTTTGTTTTTGTCACGGATTCGCACGGATTTTCGCGGAACGGAATAGGGAAGCACCTTCAAAATCTGTGGCTAAGAATGCTTTGTCAAGCTGCAAGATGTCAATTTCGCCAGACTCCAGTAGGTAAGATGACACGCTTCCGGGGCGCATGTCCCGGAAGCGTGTGGGAAGTGCTTTATGTGTAAGCCGGTTCGGGACCGGCGGGTTCAGCGACAATGAAGGTCAATTCGTCGCCGCTGCGATCCACGACCACGTGATCGCCATCACGCACGTCACCCTGCAAAATCTTCAGGGCCAGCGGGTCTTGCACCAGGCGCTGCAACATGCGCTTGAGCGGGCGGGCACCGTACGCAGGATCGTAGCCTTCGGCGATGATCAGATCTTTGGCAGCGTCGGTGAGCTCGACCGTGATCTCCCGATCGCTCAGCAACCGGCGCAGGTAGCCCAACTGAATCTCGATGATGGCCTTGAGATGCTCGCGGCTGAGGGCATGGAAGATGACGATATCATCCACCCGGTTGAGGAATTCGGGCCGGAACCGGGCCCGCATGGCTTCCATCACCCGGCGCTCCATCTCGGCCGGATTGGCGGCCACATCGAGGATGTATTGGCTCCCGACGTTGCTGGTCATGATGATGACGGTGTTGCGGAAATCCACGGTGCGACCATGACCGTCGGTGAGACGACCATCATCCAGCACCTGCAACAGCACGTTGAAGACCTCGGGATGGGCTTTTTCGATCTCGTCGAAGAGGACGACGCTGTAAGGGCGCCGACGCACGGCCTCGGTCAGTTGGCCGCCTTCTTCGTAGCCCACATAGCCAGGAGGGGCACCGATGAGCCGGGCCACGGTGTGGCGTTCCTGATATTCGCTCATGTCGATGCGCACCATGTTGTGTTCGTTGTCGAAGAGGAATTCGGCCAGGGCTCGCGCCAGCTCGGTCTTGCCCACGCCGGTGGGGCCCAGGAAGATGAAGGAGCCAATGGGGCGGTTGGGGTCTTGTAGCCCTGCCCGGGCCCGGCGCACTGCCGCCGACACCACGCCCACGGCCTCATCCTGGCCGATCACGCGCTGATGCAGGCGCTCTTCCATGCGCAACAACTTCTGTACTTCACCTTCCAGCAGCTTGCTCATGGGAATGCCGGTCCAGTTGGCCACCACTTCCGCCACTTCTTCGTCATCCACCTCTTCTTTGAGTAAGGCGCCCTCGGCCTGCAAATCGTGCAGACGACTTTCCGCCTGTTTCAGTTCCGCCTCCACCTTGCTGAGCTGGCCGTATTTCAGCTCGGCGGCGCGTTGCAGATCGTAATTGCGCTCCGCCTCTTCGATCTGGATGCGCAGTTGATCGATGTGCTCTTTGATCTCGCGCACCTGGCTAATGGCCTGTTGTTCGGTCTGCCAGCGGGCGGTGAGACCGGCGCTGTCGGCTTTGAGCTCGGCCAATTCCTGCTCGAGCGCGCGCAGGCGTTCTTTGCTGGCCTTGTCTTTTTCTTTTTTCAGGGCCTCACGTTCGATTTCCAACTGCATGATGTGGCGATCGATCTCGTCCAGCTCCTGCGGCTTGGAGTCGATCTGCATGCGCAGACGGCTGCCTGCTTCGTCGATCAGGTCAATGGCCTTGTCGGGCAGGAAACGATCGGTGATGTAGCGATGGCTGAGCGTGGCGGCGGCAATCACGGCGGCATCGGTGATGCGCACGCCATGATGTACCTCGTAGCGCTCTTTCAGCCCGCGCAGGATGCTGATGGTGTCTTCGACGCTGGGCTCATTCACGAACACAGGCTGGAAGCGGCGCTCGAGGGCGGCGTCTTTCTCGATGTGCTGGCGGTATTCGTCCAGAGTGGTAGCACCGATGGCGTGCAATTCGCCGCGGGCGAGCATGGGCTTGAGCATATTGCTGGCGTCCATGGCGCCTTCAGCCTTGCCCGCGCCCACCAGGGTGTGCATTTCGTCGATAAAGAGGATGATCTGGCCTTCGGCGGCGACGATTTCCTTGAGCACGGCTTTCAAGCGCTCTTCGAACTCACCCCGATACTTGGCCCCGGCCAGCAACGCCCCCAAATCGAGGGCGACCACCCGTTTCTCTTTAAGGGTGGTGGGCACATCGCCTTTGACGACGCGCTGGGCCAGGCCTTCGACGATGGCGGTCTTGCCCACGCCCGGCTCGCCGATAAGCACGGGGTTGTTCTTGGTGCGGCGGCTGAGGATCTGGATCACGCGGCGGATTTCCTCGTCCCGGCCGATGACCGGGTCGAGCTTGCCTTTACGGGCTTCTTCTGTGAGATCGCGGCCATACTTGCTCAGGGCTTCGTACTGCGCCTCAGGATTGGGACTGGTCACGCGCTGGCTGCCGCGAATGCCGGCCAGGGCCTGGACGATGGCGTTGTAATCTACGCCGAGACCGGCCAGCAGGTCCCGCACGGATGCCGGGGCTTTGGGCGAGGCCATGGCCATGAGGATATGCTCGGTGGAGGTATAATCATCGTGCATGCTCTGGGCGATGGCTGCCGCCTCTTCCAGCACGCGGGCGGTATCACGGTTCATGCCCACCTGCACGCTGGTACCGGTAGCCCGAGGCTTGCGCCCCAGGGCCTGTTGCACCTGTTGCAATACCATGCCGGGGTCAGCGCCGATGCGTTGCAGCACCGAAGGCGCCACCCCGCCTTCCTGATTAACGAGGGTGAACAGCAGGTGTTCGGGATCGACGGTGGGATGTTCGTATTCCTGAGCCAGATTCTGGGCCTCGAGCACAGCCTCCTGGGCTTTTTGAGTGTATTTATCAAATCGCATAAGTCTTTTTTCTCCTTGATTTCTCTATGTGAGTGCGGTATTCCGCTTCCTGCGCTTCTGGCTGCCCTCATTTGGGCAGCCAGAGCCGCAGGATATCGTACTACACCCTTCCAGTATACCCCTTTTTCATTAGCGAAAAACTAGCAAATGATTAGCGGATTATTTGATTATGAGAACCCTGGACTCTGTTTCCAGCCACCGCGCCAGGATGTTCTTATGTTCTGCCACGGACGTCAAAGTCTTGTCATGACGGAAGAGGCCAAGCAAATCCGCCCTATTGCGCTGGACCAACTCCCACCAGCGGCGAGGATAATACAGATACAAACGAAACGAACCAGGAGATACGCCATAGGCCTTTGACATGAGAGAAGCGGAAGGAAATATCATCCGAACCAGATGACGGAAAATGTGCTTCAGGGAACTGCTTCTCTCGATGAGCAGCGCCACGTTCGCTGAGAGTTCTCGGGTTGCCCGCCGTGGTGTAAAAACCAGATCTCTCGCTGTGGCCAGGATGGTCGTATCAAGTCCTTGCGGCTGCAGGTTGGTCAACCAGTCTTCCGGCAGCGCTGCGCCGACCCATTCCTGAGCTAAATAAAGGGCCAGAGTAACCCCGCGCTGCCAACCCCACCGCACCGTGCGTTCCTCGATTGCATCCCAGTCAAGGTCGTCCTGAAAATGGTGCAATACGGTTGCCAGATCACATGATGGGCGCAGACCGAATTCGAAACGGTGTTGGTAGGATGTGTGCAGACAAATATGCAGCACCATATCCTCGGGACAGAGAGCCAGCACATCGACACCGGCGATGCGCACGTGCTGTGCTCGCTCCCACAACTCTTCCAGATCAATGCTGTAGCTTTGCCCAGGCCGAGTGATGTGCCAATGCAGCTCGACAGCAGTCCCGCCTGGTTTGACATGACCTGTCAGATGATGGCTCCATGCCAGATCGCTTTCAAGCACGTAGGGCCTGTGCGGCCGATACCCCAGATGCGTCAGTATTTCCGCCGCCGGCGCCACACTTTGTCGCCGCACCATCAGATCGATATCGTTCATCTCCCGCAAGCCAATACTTTCATACACAGAGGATGCCAGATAAAGCCCTTTGAGCACGATGACCGCTATGCC
The DNA here is from genome assembly GCA_013152585.1 of Chloroflexota bacterium. Taxonomy (GTDB): domain Bacteria; phylum Chloroflexota; class Anaerolineae; order J102; family J102; genus JAADGC01. Next base: position 2,293 of record JAADGC010000230.1, on the reverse strand, counting down.
TTCGGCCTGCAAGGCAATCGCTATTTGTCGAAATTCGGCGCTCATGTGCAGGATGCGCAAAGTGTTGCGCCGATATGAGCCGCTGAGATCTTCCCGGATGTTCGTGGGCACCGCTGCTATCAGGCCTCTTTCACGCAGCCGGTGATGCAACAGAGGCCGCACCCGTTGATCTGTGGCAAGCCGGAGCAACGCCTGCCAATCCGACGGCCCCAGCTTTTCCAACTCGGAGGCCGATATCATGTCCGGCCTTTGATGCAGGCAGGCGAGTAAGACGGGGACCACGTGATCCCAAGACTGTGTTTCTTTCATAAGGCCGCCTCATCAAAAAGGCTGACACCGGCAGGATGATCCACGCCTTGCATTTGCTGATGCCAGGATTGGGCGTAACGCCCATCGGTTTTCAGCAGTGACTCGTGGCTGCCTGACTCCACAATCCGCCCCTCTTCCATCACGTGGATGATATCGGCAACCATGGCGGTGGTAAAGCGATGGGTGATGATCAGAGCCGTGCGACCGGCGACCAGTTGACGGAAGCGGGCCAGCCAGTCCGCCTCGGCCCAGGAATCCATGGCGCTGGTGGGTTCATCCAGGATGACGATGGGCGCCTGACGCAAGAACGCACGCGCCAGCGCCACACGCTGCCATTCGCCCCCGCTTAATTCCGCCCCCCCGAACCACTTGCCCAGCACGGTTTCATAGCCCTGCGGAAGCCGCTGGATGGGTGCATCCGCACCGGCTGCGCGGGCGGCGATGACGATGGCATCCAGCTCCGGTGCAACTGCCAGATCGCCCAAAGCGATGTTGCGGGCAGCAGTTGTATGATAATGCACTGGCTCCTGAAAAAGGATGGTCACCTGTCGGCGTAGCCAGGTGAGGGGCTGATCACGCAGATCAATGCCGTCGAGCAGTATCCGGCCGGCATCGGGATCATAGAAACGGCAGACCAGCTTGACCACCGTGCTCTTGCCGGCGCCATTCGCCCCGACCAGGGCCACGATCTGTCCGGCCGGAATGACCAGATTGAAGTCGGCAAGCGCCGGACGCTCGCTGCCGGGGTAGCGAAAGGTGACGTCCTGCAAACGCAAAGCGTGCGGCGGTTGGTGACCATGCGAAAGCGGCTGTGGCGGGTCGACGATCTGTGGCTCCAGCGCCAGGAATTCAAAAAGGTTTTCCAGAAAAAGAATGTTGCGGTACATCTCGCCGATGCTGCTAAGCAGGGTACGCATCATGCGCTGGCCTTGCGAGAAGGCCTGGTAGAAGAGGGCGACATCACCCAGCGTGACCAGGCCCTGCACTGCCTGCCAGGCCATCCAGCCCATCGCCCCGCCCATCGCCAGCAGGCCCAGGCCGCCAGCAGCCAGCTCGGCCAACGCCTGATCGCGGGCCAGGGCGATCCGTTCGCTGCGCAGCCTCTGGCGCAACTGCTGGAAGGCGCTGCGGAAATGGTCGCCCAGGGCGAAGAGACGCAGTTCGGCGGCAGCGGCGCGCAGGGTGAGGATCCAGTCGTAATAACGAGTGCGGCGGACGGCCATCGTGCGGCGGAGGCGCCAGCGATGGAAACGTACCGTGTAGCGCACAACGACGTAGAGCGCCGGTAATGTACTCACCACCAGCAACGCCGGCAGCCACAGGCCATAGGGAATAAGTACTGCCGCCATGGCCACCAGTGTAATGCCATTCTGCACCAGACTGCCGGTGTTTTCCAGCAAGGCAACCGGCCGGCCCATCGCATCCACACGGGCGCGGTGCATTTGGTCGTAATACTCCGGCGTTTCGTAGAAAGCCAGGTCAAGCGACACTGCCTTTTCGTGGATCAGGCCGTTGATGTAATCCTGCACCAACTCCGACTGGGCCGTACGCACCCAGGTCGTCAGGCTGCGCAGAATCTCGGAGAGGAGCAGGACGACGGCCATCAGGCCAACCAACAGTAGCGTTGGTTGGATAGCGGCCCAATCGGGGCCTCCGCCCAGGGCGCCGACCAGACTGTCTACCACCGCCTTGGTGAGATAGACCGTGGCAACGGGCAGGACCCCTTGCACGAGCAGCAACACCGCCCAGACAATCGTCCAGTGCCGGGCAGCCGCCCAGACGAGACGCAGTGCCTGGGGAAGATAGGGCAGTTGTGCGCGCAGGTCTCTCAGGTTATCCGTCCAACTCCGGGACTGAGCTTGCTTGGGGACAGTCATGCAATCACCGGGTAATTCAGGTACTTGCGCAGGATGTACCACTCCATGGCGCCCAGGTCGGTGGTATAGTGCTGGGCCAGGAGATCGGCATAGGCGTGCAGTAGGCT
>JAADGC010000208.1 GCA_013152585.1 Chloroflexota bacterium | reverse complement strand
CGCACATGCACCATCATCCGCTCTCCGTCCACAGCCGCCACCCGCAAACGCACGCCCTCACCCACCCGCAAGCCACAGCCGTAGATCACCGCCAAACAGGCCCGATACTGCCACCGCTGCACCCGACTCAATATCTCCCCCACCTCCTCCACACTCAGCACCACCGGCAACTTCTTCTCCCCAGCCGGACGCACGAAATCCAACCTCGTCCAGTCTCGCCCCAATGTCTGCTTGTAGAAAAACTTGATCCCACTCAGCGCTATCGTGCAGGCGCTACGAGATGCCCGTTTCTCATTCTTGAGGTGCAGAAAGTACTGTCGTAGCTCCTCTTCGCTGATCCGATCCGGCGCTTTGCCGTAGTACTCCGCCAACTGCCGCACCGCTCGTACATACGCCTCCTGCGTCTTCGCCGCCAGTCCCCGCAATTGCAGGTCCTCGACCATGCGTTGGCGTAATGCAGTCCCGCTTGATTTTGATGTCCTCATGGCTATGCCTCCTGGAGTTGAAAGGGGTTTATGTGGGCGCAACAACTCGCCCACTCCAGGAACCATACACGTCTCTTCACTTTTTCCCAACCTCCTCCTTTTTTAGCCCTCCCCTTCATCCCCTCCCGGCTCTCTCCCTGCCCCTGCGCAAAGCGCTTAGTTCAACTCTTAAGTAGGTGGAATTTTTCTGCCTAGCCTGCGGATAAATTGGACAGACCAGAAATATTCTGTATAATAGCTCAAAATGAATGCTGATCAGAATTTCTCCACCTATACATCCAATACGGGATACATTTGTAGAAAAAGTGACAGCTCTTCCCCGAAATCAGTGTGACTGAAAAACTAAAACAACTATACACCACTTTTCCCTTCCTGGCAAGCACAAATTTTCGAAAAGGCGGCAATTCCAAATTTGGCACCCATAAGGTTGATTCCCCTTTACGGGCGAGCCGTTTCTATACTTGGAATTGCTGCCGAAAAGGGTGCGTCCCCGGATTCCGGCAAGCTGAATTCATTCGCCGGTGTGATGCCAGCGCCCTGCAAATTCATTTGCAGCGAACCCGCCCGCATCGCCCCTACTCTGCGAACAAGGCAGCCTGCGCCAACTGTAACACATTGGCTATCCAGTGGGCCACGACCACCAGCAACAAACTATTGCGCCACAGGAATAGGGCACTCAACGCCAACCCCACCAGGGTCACGGCCACCACGCCCCATTCGCCCTGGGGCAGATGCAACAGGCCAAACAAAATCGACACCGCCACGGCGAAATAAATCACCTGCACATACGGGGCAAATCCGCCCAACAACAACGAACGGAACAACAACTCTTCCATCACCGCCATGGGGATCAGGGCCAGAATGACCAGGGGCCACTGGCGGGCTGTGCGCGGGCGAATGCTGCGCATGACCACATCCGAATACCATTGCGGACGATGCCTTCGCACCCACAACGTGGGCGGCAGCAATGCCAGCGAGAGGCCCAATCCGGCCAACAACCCCAAACCCACATCTGCCGCCGGTGCGCTCGGCAGCCAGCCCAGGGCACTGGCCCCACGACCACTGCTCCACCCCAGCCCCAACAAGAGGCCGATCAGCCCCAAGCGGGCCAGATTTTCAAACGGCAACAGGGCGATGTTCTCTTCGGGCACCCACGCGTGTAAGAGCTGCCCCGTGCGAAAGGTGGCAAACGACATGAAACTCAGTACAAGCAAGAGGCCGATAATAAACAGGGGAGACATAGTGGACGACCAGAAGAGTGAAGTCTAACGGATTTCGTACTGATAACGGGCAGTTTCGACGGTGACAGGCGCCAGCGCCGACACCACCAACACCAAGTCATGCTTATCGCTGACATGCTGCAGGTGCAGCGTGCCCGCACCGCCGGCATCCACCGGCACACGCTCGACAAATAGCGACCCATCGTCGCTAGTACCGATGACCTGCACCAGCCATCGCTGTCGCAGCACATTATTGGTCAGGATCCATCCCTGCGACTGCCAGGCGCCAGGGCCTTGTTCGAGATCATCGAACAGCCCGATCTCGGGGATGGCGATATCATCGATAAACATGCCGGGATGGGTGACCGCGGCATCGGTCACGTATTCCCAGCGCAATAGCACCGGTTGCCCGGCAAAGGCACTGATATCCACGCGTTCCTGCACCCAATCGGCCCGATCCCCATCACTGAGGCCGGTGTAGCCCGGCCCATAAGCATTCCCCTGCGGATTCTCACGCGTCGTGCGATCTGTCTCCAGCACAGTCCACGTCTCCCCGCCATCACCGCTGATCTCGAGATAAGCATAATCCCACAACGACTCCAGATCATACCAGGTGCGAAACTGCAAAGTAGCCTGGTCCACGCCCGATAGATCTACCGGCAGGGTGAGGCGCGTATCCGATTCATCCACGCGATGGCTCCACCACACCCAATCACCGCTGTAGGCATCCGTGTCCGCCAGACGGTTGGTGGCATCCCCCTGGAATGAGATGGTGACATCGCCGGCAGCGCTGACGGTGATATAGTCCGCCGCATATTGATGCACTTCGCCCTCACCACGAGCCGGTGTGCGGCTATAGTGCTTGCTTACAGCCATGGTTGCGGGATCGTAATCGGGATAGCCCCACCGACCGTCATCCAGCGTGGGATCATCCAGCCAGTTGGCCACCACCCAATCCCCAAAGAGCTCGTCGGCGGTCAGGCCCAGATTCAGCTCGTGCAGCACATCGTCCACCGACTTCATGCCGTTTTCCGGATCCGCCACCAGGGCTTTCGTCGCCTCTTCGCCAAAACGGCTGAGAAAATAATTCATGAACAAATAGGCGCTGCCATAATACGGATACGAATCGCCCTCATCGGGATCGGGCCAGGTGTTCAATTGCAGATCAGGATCGCTGGCAAAGACCTCATCGGGACGAACGAAACTGTCTGAGCGGGCCACGCCGTTGAGCTGCGTAGCCAACTCGGCCGCACCTTCATTCAACCACGTACTTTCGTTTTTGTCTTCGTACCAGTGGATCATGTGCTGGAACTCGTGCGCCAGGGTGCCATTATAAAATCGGCTGCCAGGTGGATTGTTATCGAGATTGATGTAGAACATCTCCTTTTCGTTCGAGTAGGGATTGATCAGGCTCGATATCTCATCGGCAGACGAAAAATATCCGGCCACCGTGCTGCCGATGCCCGTGGCATGAAGCACGTGCAGCCGCGGATCGTTGTCGATGCCCGGCGACCACTCACTGCCAAAGAAGGCGCGATCCGTGGGGTAGATCTGCTGATCGAAAAAGGCCGCTGCCCGCCGCAAATCCCCCTCGTCCACATCGGCGCCTGCTTCCACCCACATGTACAGGTGCTCGCTCTTGACCACCAGCTCGGCGTCTATTTGGAAATTCTCATCCGTATCCAGATTGCCCACCCAAAACTGCAAATGATCGCCTTCCTGGTAGACAGGTGTGACATCGTTGACCACCAGCGGGGGCTCACCCACCTCGGGACGCAGACGCATCACCAGGTCCCGCGGGTCGCTGTCGGGCACCTCCACCGAATCGATCAGGGCGTCGGTGCTGGGACGAGCGCTGACAGTGGGCGTGGGAGCCGGCGGGGTGCCGGGGGAAACCGCGGCTGTGGGGGTGAGGCGCCGCAAAGGCCGCGGGGTGGGGGTGTCGAGCGGAACCGGCACCAGCGGATGCTGCGATTGCGGTTGCGTTGTCTTGCCCAGCCGATCGCTGACAAAGAAAACAGCGACGCCGGTTGTGGCCACGAAGACACAGCTACACACAATGACAAGGGCGAGCAGGAGTAAAATCAGGTTGTTTCGAGACATGGTTGTTCCACCTGAAAGAAAAGTCTAGGGTTGCACCCAACACGAAGCACTGAGTGGAATCGTACCACCACTGGTAGCGCGGACACCAGCAGGTTCAAGATCGATATAAACATGATGTGAAGGAATGAAAAACCAGGAATATGCCCGGAAGCAAACCCGAAAGCGTTGGCCGTCGGAATGCTGGCGCACATCTTCGAGGGCGAGGGCGCGCTCGAAGAAACGACCGGCGCGGAATTGCCAGTGCCAATCGCGGGCGGCATTGATAGCCAGACGCTGCTCAGCCAGGGGCAAACGCGGCTGCGGCATGGGCGCCCAGTTGGGGCTATACGCCCAGGGAGCGACGATCACCACCAACACAAACAGCAGTCGCCAGCGTTGACGGTGCTGCGACCAGCGAAAAACATGAGCTAATTGTAGCACTACGGCGCTGAAAACCAATAGTATCAAAAAATAAACTCCGGCATTGAGCACAAATCCGCCGGCATCGAAGACCGCCCGGCCGCCGACCGCCAGCATATGCGTGGCCAGAGGATAGCCCCGCCAGCCCTCACAATAGCCCAGACAGCCCGCCCGATAGGGCACGACCTGGATCAACAGGCTGGAAAGATAGCTGAGGCCGAAGGCCAGTGGCAACACCAACATGACCCATTCCAGACCGTGGGCGTGGCGCCGCAACCACCAGACGATCATCACCAAAGTGAAGGCGAAATAACCGACAATGAGTAAAACGGTACCGATGCTCATGGATAGAATCAGGGTTGGCAACTGGTCACGGGATTGAGCAACTGCGGCGAGCGGGTGCGGCCATCCATGCCATGCACCCACACATTCGAAGCCACATCCCATCCCGGCACTTCCAGCCAGAAAGCCCAATGATGAGATGGGTCGCGAGCCAGACGGACATCGATATTGTTGAACTCGTAGGTCGTGTAAGCGAAGCCGGCGCCCGGCAGCTCCCGCGCCTGGCCCACGGCCAGTCGCCGCCCCACCTGATTATCAAAGGCGCCCACCAACCACACCCGTTCCGGCAAATGGTCGGGCGCCAGGGCGAGCAAGGTATCGCGAGCGACGAGCAAGGCGCTGACATTGACGAGGCTGGCCTGGGATACGGCAGCATAACGGCCTTCGGCATCGTGTGGCCACACCACCCGGATCAGAGCATCGATTTGGGTCGGGGTTGTGCTCGTCAGGCCCACCGGTTCGGGAGGCGCCGGCAGCCAGGTGCGGGCGTCGGCAGCATGAATCCACACACTGCTGGCACTCAGGGCCTGCCCCGGCGCCATGCGGGCCATAAAAATCTGCTTGTGCGCGGGATCGTTGCTCCATCTCACATCGATATCGTTCAGTTCCCAAAAGGGGAAGGGATGACCGGCGATGGTGCGCTGCTCGGCCAGATGCAGACGCCGCACGGGTTCGGCATCCCGTGCCGTCCAGACCTCCACATTGGGCGTCCACGCGCACGGGGGCGGCTCGAGGCTGCGACTGCGATACAGCCGCAAGCCCAGATTGGCCTGCTGGGCCTCGCCCACAGACGCAAATTGGTGCGGCCACAAAATCTCCAGGCGGATATCCACTGCCGTGGGCGGCGGCGTGGCGCCGCTAAATTCGCCGTGAGCCATCAGCCCCAATCGCGACGCCACTGCCAGCAAGTCAGCTCCCGCAAACAAAAAATCGTGTACCAGATTATTTCCTAAATCGCCGCTGGCATCGTCCCACGACAGGCCGGCATTCACACTGTGGTACAGACCCCCACCATCGCGGCTCGCCCACCAACTTTCGTTATCCTCTGGATCGATGGCCAACGCCACCAGGTTGGGGCCTGTGGGCTGTTCGGGCTGCGTACCGCGCCAGTGCACCCCCGCCGGGATACCCGCATCGCCATGGCGCCAGATGCGTCCCCCATCCGCCGACACATACAGTCCGTCCCAATAGACCGCGATCAACAGCTTTTGGGGATCAGTGGGATGTGTCAAAAAATGTTGGATCAGCCCCCCCGGCGCCGGGCCCTCCTCGGCCCACTGCTGGCCCTGATCTGTCGAACGGAACATGACGCGCGCTCCCTGGGCCGTATCCACAATCGCCAGCAGGGCGTCATCGGCTGCCCGGGCCAAAGCCTGCACCCGTGCGCGCAGCGAGCTCTGTTGCCACGTATTCCCACCATCGGTGGAAACCCAAACACCGTCCTCGCCGCCCGCGAACACCCACTGCCCTTTATCGCTGCTGAGTACGTGTTTGCTGCCGGCCGGCAAGGGCCGAGCCTGCCACGAACGCCCGGCATCATCACTGCGTAGCAGCTCCTGGCTGCTCTGTGCCAGCACAATGCTCGAATTGGGATCAGATGTTTGCAGATGTGTGGCCAACAGCCCCTGCAGCCCGCGCATGGCGGGCATCCAGCTTTGACCGTGATCGGTGCTGCGCCACAGCGGTTGCCCGCTGGCGACGCCGGTGGGCATGGCGCCACCATTCAGCGCCAGCAGCACCCGACCTTTTTGCAGGCTGACAAGTTCGTTGACGCGGCTGGTGACGGGCAAGCCCTGATGCAGAGGCATCCATTGCGTGCCGGCATTGGCCGTGCGCCAGATGCCGGCGGGACCAATAGCCACCCATTGGCCGCGCTGGCGGGGATGCGCCCACACGGCGGTTACAGTCACATCGGCCAGCGCCGAGCCGGCGATGCGCCAATGCAGCCCGGCATCCGTCGATAGCCACAAGCCGTTCTGGGTGGCCAGAAAAAGCTGGCGTCGGGTATGGGGGTCGAGAATAAGCTGATAAGGGCGGGGAGTGATGCCTGGGGTCATGCCCGGAAAAAGCTGAAACTCGGCGGGCAGCAGATGCCAACTCTCCCCGGCATCGGTAGAACGATATATGCTGAGCTGATCACTGCCGTCGAGACGGGTGCTGCGCAGCGCCAGATACAGACGTCCGCGCTGGGTTGGGTCCGCAGCCAGCACGGTTTCGCCGCCGGGAAACGAGGATTCGGGCAGACGGATGGCTGCCTGCCGCCAACTGGCCCCGGCATCATCCGTAATCAGAACACCCCCAAAGCTGACCGCGTAAAGACGATCACTGGCAAAGGGGTCGGGAACCAGATCGGTGACCAGGGTGATGGGATCACCGCTAAAACGCTGTAGTACCCGATGTGTCCATTGCTGACCGCCGTCGCTGCTGGTGTAGAGATGCGAATCGGGATAGCGGGTGTTGTCGAGTGTGAGCAGATGCAAACGCTGGCGGCTATCCTGGGCCAGCGCCAGCACCCGCTGATGCGTCAATTCGGGAATGAGAACCGGCCGCCAGGTGCGCCCCCCGTTTTCACTCCGCCATAGCCCCTGATCATCGGTACCCACCCACAGAATACTACCATTCTGTCTCGAGAACATCCTTAGCACCGTGGGCTGCACCTGCGCCAGATCGTTGCTGGCGGGCAGCCAGGTGTCCCCGCCATCGTTGCTCATATAGGGCGCCCAGCTTTCATGCACCTGCCCCTGCAGGGTGGGACTGTGGTCGGGGTTGGTGGTGCTGGTGGAGGCGAGAAAGAGGAACAAAAAATCAGGACTTTGCGGATCGGCGACCAGTTGCGTGGCAAAGGCCACCGGCCCCCCTCGCAGTTGCCAGGCGTCGGGGCCGCCCTGGGCGTGTGCCACCGGTATCCATCCTGCGATCAACCATAGCCCCAGCAGCAAACTGAATCCGCCCAGGTTACGCCGACAAAACCGCAATAGTGCGTGTGCTGGCTGAGGGGTGTGTTTTGCGACCATGTAGATGTGTGTTGGCTAGGACGTAGTCAACTATTCGGGCGCAGGCACGTTGACCTGCACGACGCAGGGCGGGGGGTAATTGCCCGTGTTATCCACCACCACCAGGCGAATGATGTAGCTGCCGGGGGGCAGTCCGGCGGGATTGAAGGCGCCCAGGGCTGCCCCTACCACCGGGGTTTCGCTGCCGGCAAACCAGTTCCATTGCTCGGGACCGTTGGCATTGCGCCATTCCAGCTTGTAGAACTGGAAGTTGGGAGTGCTGGCCGTGCCAATGACCGGCGTTTCAGCACTGATGCTCTGGCCAACGCCGGGGCTGGCCAATGCCGCCCCAGGATCGGGGCATGCAGGCGGCGACACGGCCGGCGTGGGCGTGATCTCGTCGGCGACCGGCGGCGGCCGACGTGTGGGCCGCGGGCGGGGAGTGGGGGTAATGGTGGGAGTCGCTGTGGGCGGGGCCGCTGTGGGCGTGGGGGTGTCGATCAGTACCAAAATGTCGGGCGTAGTGGTGGCCAGGATGGCGCCGCTTTCCAATTTGGGCAGCAGCAAGTTTGTGATCGCCCAGGTGCCCCCCATGACGATGAGGAGGATGAAGGCCAGTCCGGCGGCACGATACAGGCGCTGGAGTGCAATCTCGCGCTCAAGCGGGAACACGGCTGCCCGTCGTTCGCGGCGGGCTATGATCACACTGCGCAGGGCCAGCACCGCCGCCAGCACCACCACCGCATAAATATAACGATCGTTATCCGCCAGGGTTTGCAAAAAAACTGTCATGCCCTACCAATCATCCTTTGATATGTTTGAGGAGGAATTTATACAGTTTCGGGCCATCGTTTGAGCATTGCCCGCAGGATAGCGACCAAACGGGGGGCCAGCAGGCGCCCGGCCGCCAGCACTTCTTCATGGCTGGTCTGACGATCACTGTCAATGACGTCGATAGCCGCATTGGAGATGCCAGAGAATCCCAAAACCCGCATCCCGGCATGGCGGGCGACCAGTGCTTCATTGGTGGTGCTCATGCCTGTGGCATCGCCGCCAATCAAACGCAGAAAGCGCACCTCGGCGGGTGTCTCAAAGGCAGGCCCCGAAAGTCCCACATACACGCCGCGATGCAGGGGCACGTCGGCCTCGGGGGCGACCGCCAATGCCAACTGGCGCAGTTGCCGATCATAGAGGCTCGACATATCGGGGAAGCGGGGGCCGAGTTCGCTGTCGTTGGCACCCATCAAAGGGTTGTTGCCGATCATGCCCAGGAGATTGATCTGGTCTTCGATCAGCATCAGATCACCCGGTTGAAAAGCCGGATTGAGCCCCCCCGCCGCATTGGATAAAATCAGTGTCTCGATACCAAAAGCGTGCATGACTCGCACAGGGAATGTGACTTCCTCTAAACTAAAACCTTCGTAATAGTGCACACGTCCCTGCATGACCATCACTTCTTGCCCTTCCAGTTTTCCGATGACCAGGCATCCGTGGTGGCCCTTGACGGTGGACACAGGAAAGTGAGGGATGTCATGATACGAGATCACGTCGGGTTCGGAGATGGCATCGACAAAGTCGCCAAAGCCGGATCCCAATACAAAAGCCACCTTCGGGCGGGATGCGGTGTGGCGGGCAATGAAGGTGGCGCTTTCCTGAAACTGAGCGCGGGTAAATTGTTTTGGCACGGGAATTCCTTGGCAGTAAAAAATGAGATGGGGAGCGGAGCAGAAAGAGGACGGGAGCCATGTATCAGGAGGGCATCAGGGGGCCGGGTTTGTGAAAACATGCGACCCTGTGATGGCTGGATTCAGGCCCGGGGATGGGTTTCGTCGTATACTTCGCGCAGGTGCTCTTTGCTGACCTGGGTGTATACCTGCGTGGTGGAGATGCTGGCGTGGCCCAGCATTTGCTGGACTTCGCGCAGACCAGCACCCCCGCGCAACATGTGGGTGGCAAAGGAATGGCGCAGCGTGTGCGGCGTCACGCTGGACTGAATGTCGGCCCGGCCCACATAGCGTTTGATGATCAGCCACAGGCCTTGGCGCGTCAGGCGTTTGCCGCGACGATTCAGAAACAAAGCTGGTTCCTGGTCTTCGGGCGACAACAATTTGGGCCGACCCTGTTCAACATAGAGGCGCAGGTTGGCCAGGGCTTGCTCGTAAATGGGCAGGATGCGTTCTTTGTTGCCCTTGCCCAAACAACGAACCGTACCCGATTCGAAATCGACGTCGGCCACATTCAGGGAGACCAGCTCACTCACGCGCAGGCCGGTGGCGTAGAGGACTTCCAGGATCGCCCGGTCGCGACGGACCGATGGTGCTGTGCCCTGGGGAGCTGCCAACAGGCGCTCTACTTCTTCATGGCTGATGGCGGAGGGCAGGTGTTTTTCGACTTTGGGAGAATCCATGTTGGACGCGGGGCTACTCCGAATGATACCCTGACCTTTAAGAAAATTGAAAAAGGATTTGACCGCGGCGATTTTACGAGCAGTAGTGCTGGTGGCATATTCACGCTCTTTCATTTCCAGCATGTAACCCAAAATATGGTCACGCGTGACATTGCCCCACCCCCGCGGGGTCACACTGGCGTCCAATCCCAGCAGGTATTGGTAGAATTGGTTGAGATCATTTTTATAGGCAGAGACGGTATTGTCGGAATAAAGGCGCTCTGCTATAAGAAAATCGAGGAAAGCCTGTATCTGCTCCTGCATGACGTCCTCCTGACGGCAGCACCCGGGGGCGCGTTCAACTCAGTGATAGCTCCATTCTACCATAGCTTTGCATAATAATTCAACCGTGATACTGCGCTTGCAGCAATTCCAAATTGGGTGTCAATATGTTTGTAGTACGTGCCCGAACAAGGCCACTTTCGTGTTTCTCTACGGACACTTCCTGCAACTGTCATTCTGAACGGGTTC
>JAADGC010000135.1 GCA_013152585.1 Chloroflexota bacterium | reverse complement strand
CTCGCGGCGACGACGTGCTGGCTCAACGGCGCACTTCAGTCAACGGGAGCAAAAGAGTTCACCAATAACTGCCGCAGGCGCGTGCCGTGCAGCAGGTTTTCGGCTACTTCGACATGAAGCTGCGCGATCACTCGGGCCTCGACCAGGAGGCCTGGTCCCAAAGTCTGAGTTCCCAGCTCGACCGCTGCTTCGACATCGGCCACTTCACCACTGAAAAACACCAGCCCCTTGCCCCCCAGACCGTCTGCAAGCCGCACTTCCAACAAATGCACTTCGGCGCCCTTGAGGCCGGCATCGGCAGCGGCGACGGCCGCCGGCGCCGTACGGGTTTCGATAATGCCCAGGGCCGAGATGGCGACGGTTTCCCGGCTGCCGGTCATGGCCGCGAACACCTGAGGATGGATGTCGGGCAGGGTGATTTGATCGCACAGGCTGTTGCCACCCACGGCATTGGCGGCTTTCACCGCCTCTTCCACCGGTGCCACCATACCCGTGACTACCAGCAAATAGCGACCTGGCTGCACGCTGCCGCCGGCGATGCGATCCACGGGCGAGCGCTTGACCATGGCGTCGGCAGCCACGATGCCGGCAGCAATGCTGTCGAATTCAAGCAGGGCCAGCGCTGGCAGATGGGGATGCGGGGAGGATGTAGGAGGCATGGGTTTAGACGATGCGGAAGTGATCAACCATCACGCAGCGCCGCGGTCGACTGAAACTGACGGCATGGGTCAGACCGTCACCGGTGGGGCTGGCAATAGTAAACGAGGTGAAACCTTCGCCTTTGAAGCCCAGACCGTCGAGATTGGGGCCATTTTTGACGAAGATGGAGGTGTTGACCCGGCGCGCCATGGCGGACAGATTGTCGATATTGCGGGAGAACATGGAGGCCGTATGCCCAAAGCCGTGCTCGGCCTCGACCGCCAGCTCGATACCTTCGTCGGCCGAGCGCACGCGGGCGATGGGGAACACGGGCATCAGTTGCTCGGTCCAGATCAACGGATGATCGATGGGCACCTCGATCAGGGCCAGACGGGCGTCGGGGGCGTTGATGCCGATTTCTTTGAGGATAAGTCCGGCATTTTTGCCCACCCATTGTTTGTTGGTCACGGCGGCTTTGCGGGGGCCACGTTGTTCTTTGAAGATCACCTTTTCCAGGGCGGCGAGGCGATGGCGGGGCACCTCGACGGCTCCGTGTGACAGCATACTGCGCTTGAGCTGATCGAAAACGCTATCTACAATAAAGGCTTCTTTCTCGTCCACACAGATGATGTTGTTGTCGAAGGAGGCGCCGAACACGATATCCCGTCCGGCGATTTCCAGATCGGCGCTTTCATCCACCACCACGGGCGGATTGCCGGGGCCACCGCAGATGGCACGCTTGCCGCTGGACATGGCTTCTTTGACCACGCCCGGCCCGCCCGTAATCACCAGCAGACGCACGCCCGGGTGCCGCATTAAAGCCTGGGCACTGGCGATGGTGGGCTCGGCGGCAGCGGTGAGCAGATCGGCCGGGCCGCCGGCAGCCATGATGGCGCGATTGATGGCCTGGAGCACGAAGTTGGAGACATTCTTGGCGCCGGGATGGACGTTGAAAACGACCGTGTTGCCGGCGGAGAGGATGCCAATGCTGTTATTGATAATGGTGGAGGTGGGGTTGGTGCTGGGGGTGATGGCCGCCACCACGCCGTAGGGCGCCCATTCCACCAGGGTGAGGCCATGGTCGCCTGTCCAGGCAGTGGTTTCCAGGATTTCGGGGCCGGGGCTTTTTTGGGCCACCAGGATATTCTTGTGCACTTTGTCTTCGACCCGACCCAGGCCGGTTTCCTCGTGCGCCATCTGCGCCCACAGTTCGGCATTATCCAGCGATACCTGACGAATGGCGGCGATCAGTTTTTTACGACCTTCCAGGGGGATAGCGTCGTAGACGACAAAGGCTCGGCGCGCCGCTGCCACGGCACTGTCGATGTCGGGATAAATACCGTCGCGGCCGCGACCGGGTGCGGCCGGTGTCTGGCGGCCGCTACGTCCCACGTGGCTGAGATGGGGGGCGCGGGTGGCGGGGGTGGTTGGCGCCTGGTTTTGCAATTGCCGCATCACACGTTGGGCAATGCTATCGATTTGTTTGTCTGAAAGGCTCATGCGTTCTTCCTGTATTTTTCCTGGCCGTCGATTTCCCAGGTGTCGACAATGGCCATGATCACAGCATCGCAGGGGCGTTTGTCGGTGAGCACGGTCTGGCGGGCCGAGGAACCGGTGGCGTAGAGGACGTATTCGTCTACACCAGCGCCCACGGCGTCGGCTGCGACCACATAGCTCGAGCCGGGTTTGCCATCGGTATCGACGGGCTTGACGACCATGAAGCGCAGGCCGCGCAGTTTTTCATCTTTTTGGGTAGCGACTAAAGTGCCAACGATTTTGCCTATTAGCATGGGGAGAACTCGTGAATGTGTGGGATCAGGCGGAGGGTTGGGCTTGCAGAAATGCGGCGATGTGATCGGCTGCGTTGGGGGTCAGCGGCGGGCCGTGACCGAAACAGGCCGTGTCGTAGCGCAGGCGCAGGAATTTTTGCAGGCTTTCTTTGGCCTGGCCCATGTTGGGCGTGAACACCGCCGGCGGCAGACTGAGCTTGCCGTGACGATGGCCCAAGGCATCGCCGGTGATCAGCAGCCCGGCTTGTTTGTGGTGCAGGGCGATGTGGCCAGGGCTGTGGCCGGGCGTGTGGATGACGGTAAAGCCTTCGGGGAGGGTTTGGCCGTCAAGCACGAGTTCGGCAATGTGCTTGATCCGGCTCTGGTATTTCCAATTGAGGAACCAGAAGATGGGCGTGTTGAGGATGCCGCCCAGGCCGCGGCGGCGCTTGTGTTTTTGACCCTGTACGTAAGCTGCTTCGGCGGTGTGGCAGCAGACTCGGGCCGGGGATTGTTCGAGTAAGTACGTTAAGCCGCCGGTGTGGTCGAGATCGGCATGGGTGATGATGATGCGTTTGAGATCGGCCGGATGTACGCCGGCCGCCCGCATTTCCTGCAAAAGCTTTTCCGTGGTCCAGGGATAACCGCTGTCGATCAGACTGGGACCACCCGCTCCTGTCCAGAGATAGGCATTGACATCGCCCAATTGCAGCCAATGGAATTCAGAGTTCAGTGATTGCATCACCGGTCTCCCAAGCCGAATCGTTGACAGTAATCAAGTTCGACGCCTTGGCACCGGGCCGCAATTCGCACCACAGGTTTTGCATGGAGGCGCAGCGGCTCAGTCGCTTTCGGTGGTGCGGCCCAGGGGCAGCACGGCATCGACGTTGGCATGTGGCCGCGGGATGATGTGGATCGATACGACTTCGCCGACTTTCTCGGCCCCGCGTACGCCAGCTTCCAGGGCTGCTTTCACCGCCGCAACATCACCACGGACGATGGCTGTCACATAGCCGCCGCCGATTTTTTCGTAGCTGACCAGTTCGACACGGGCGGCTTTGACCATGGCGTCGGAGGCTTCGACCATGGCGGCAAAACCTTTTGTTTCGATCATTCCAAGTGCGTCAGTCATGAGTTTGGGTTCTCCTTGTGTTAGACTTATGGGGGAGGGTTGGTCATTGGGTGGATTGGTAAATGGGTAGACAGAGAGACTCAGCGCCGGGTTTAGCGGTTGACAGGTCTACTGATTTCCGGGGTTAGTACCGGGTTGCAGTTGTTCCCTTGTCTCCTTGCCTACTCTTTCTTGTTCTTGCCCGAGCCTTGTTCTCGACCGGAAAGCCCTTCGATGGCGGCCACAGCGGCGCCATATCCGGCCATGATGTCGCGCTCTTCGCCCCCCAGATAGATGCGGCCGAAGGAGCCGTAGGCCCGGACTTCCAGGATATTGATGTTGGCGGCTTTCTCGGCCTCGTTGGCAGCCAGGGCTGCGTAGGCGGCCGGGGCGACTTCCATCACATACAGGGTTTGTCCGGCGATGATCATGTGCCCGTGACGCATACGGTTGATGAGTTGCACTTGCAAGCCATCGATGTTGCGGATGATCTGGCTGGAGATCACTTGCGGTTTGAGCCGGTCTTTTTCACGCAGTCCCAGGGCGTCAAGCACAGCCTGACCGGCTGCGCGCACGTCGCCCTGCGAAGGGGCATGGATCTCGAGCAGGCCGTAGAGACGTTCTACGATCTGCATACCGGGGCGCACGCCCGTGGCCTTGATGGCGATGTCGGTGATGCGGTTGATTTCGATGCCCGGTGAGATTTCGATCCACAGGGAGGCGTCTCCGGCCAGGGGCAGAAAGCCGCGGGCGACTGTGCCTAAAAAGGCGGCATGTTGCGGTTGCAGGCTGTCAAGGAAGACGTAGGATCGGAGGTCGATATTATTGCTCATAAATCAGTGTTCCTTTGGGAGGGCTGGGGGATATGGTGGGGCTCAGTTGGCGGCTATATTGCGGGCGCCCTGTACGATCTTGATGCCGGCGCTGGCGCCTATGCGGGTGGCTCCGGCCTGGATCATGGCCTGGGCTTCTTCGACATTGTGGATGCCGCCCGAGGCTTTGACGCCCATGCCGGCACCGACCACGCGGCGCATGAGGGCGACATCGGCCACGGTGGCGCCACCGCCGCCAAAGCCGGTGCTGGTCTTGACGAAGTCGGCCCCGGCTGCTTTGGCGAGCACGCAGGCTTCGACTTTTTCTTCATCGTTGAGCAGGGATGTCTCGATGATGACCTTGACGGTGTGACCCTGTGCAGCCTGCACGACGGCGGCAATGTCATCTCTGACAGCATCGACCATCTTGCTCTTGAGGGCGCCGATGTTGATGACCATGTCGACTTCGCTGGCGCCGTAGGCAATGCTTTGCTGTGCCTCGTAAGCCTTGACTTCGCTGAGGGTGGCGCCGAGTGGGAAGCCGAGGACGGTGCACACCACTGGCTTGGCGCCTTGCAGGAGCTGGGCGGCCAGGGGCACCCAGGTGGGGTTGATGCACACCGAGGCAAAGCCGTATTCACGAGCTTCGGCGCAAAGCTGGCGGATTTGGGCGGCCGTGGTTTGGGGTTTGAGCAAGGTGTGATCGATGGTGCTGGCGAGGTCGTTGGCGATGTGGCTGACGCCCAGGCGGGCACTGAAACGACTGGCGCCTGCTGCCAGTAGTTGGCGAGCGGCCATGGGATTGGTCTCGACGCACTGGCCCCGGCAGTTGTCGCCGCAGGTGGTGCAGCTTTGTTGGCTGGGGTAGACGGCCATCACTTCACGGGTGATGATGTCGACGAGTTGTTCGAGGGTGTACTGATTGAGAGTCACGGTTTGTTTTTGAGGAGACATGGAGGTATGGGGAGAGAATCAGGCGTTTTTGAGAAAGCGGCGCTCTATGTCCATGATCTTTTGCACGCGCCGGGCATGGCGCTCCGCCCCCCAGGGGGTTTCGAGCCAGGTTTTGACGATTTGTTTGGCAATGCCGGGGCCAAGCAGGCCGGCGCCGAGGGTGAGAACGTTGGCGTGGTTGTGTTCGCGGGCATTGTGGGCTGTGCTGAGGTCGTAGCACATGCTGGCGCGCACACCGGGCACTTTGTTAGCGGCCATGCACGAGCCGATGCCGGCGCCATCGATGAGTATGGCGGCACTGCATTTTTTTTGGGCGACGAGGCTGGCAGCGGCGTAGGCGTAGTCGGGGTAGTCAACGCTTTCGGCGCTGTGTGTGCCCACATCGGTCACGCTATAGCCCAGCTTAGCCAGATACGGCTTGAGCTGTTCTTTGAGGGCAAAGCCACCGTGGTCGGCGGCAATGGCTATGGCGCGCTGGGGCGGGCCCTGGGGCGTGGGGGCGTCGGCGCCGGGGGTGCGTACGAGCTGGATGCGTCGTTCGCGGGCGGCATCCTGTGCCAGCGGGGTGATGAGCGCACCAGGGGGGACGTCCAGACGGCTGCCAGCGGGCAGTTGCTGGATTGTGTCGGCGTCGATCAGGCGCGGGCGAGGTCGGGGGGCATCAGGGCTTTGCAACTGGGTGAGGATCTTCTGTACGAGGGCACGTACTTGGGCTTCGGTGGGGCTCATGGGCCAGGCTCGATGCTGGGGTGAGTGATGAGATGGATGCGATTAAGGGGGAAGTAGACCATCCAGGCCTTGCCGATGATAAAGCGTTTGTTCAGCGGCCCCCAGGTTCGGGAATCACTGGAGCCCGGGCGATTGTCGCCCATGACGAAGTATTCGTTGGCCCCCAGGGTCATGGGGGCCAGGGCGCCCATGATGGAGTATTGGAGGTAGGTTTCGGGGGGGAGGGGGCGGCTATCAATGAAGACCTGATTATTCCGGATGGAGATGGTTTCGCCGGGCATGCCAATGATGCGCTTGACAAAGTCTCGGCTGGGGTCGAGAGGGTATTCGAAGACGATAATATCCCCCCGCTGTGGCTCACCGGCGATGTAGCTGAGGCGACTGACGATGACGCGCTCGCCGGGATGCAGGGTTTCGAGCATACTGTTGCCTTCGACGATATAATTTTGAAAGATGAAGGCGCGAAAGAACACAATGAGCAGGCCGGCCATCACCAGTGTTTGCAATATCTCCCAAACGAATTCACCCAACGAGGTCGTGTCTGTCTCAGCAGTGGCGGGTGCAGGTGCGGGGTAGGGGGGCAGCAGTTCGGTGTCGGTGTCGGTGCTGGCGGTGGTGCTAAGGGGCTCTGATTCGGTCACGTGGATGAGTGCCTCGGGTGTGATAGATACCGTAACCGCAGCATTATATCATTTATCGGGGATGTGGGGCAAAGAAGCTAATGTTTGTATAAAGTGGTGAGGACCACGATGCGGCCAACACACGAAAAAATGAAGCGCTCGGCGCATCCGTGATGCGCTGCAGCGCCACCTCCAACCTTACGCCCAAATTCCGGGGACGCACCCAGCCGTCAAGCCTGATTGTGCTCTTGGGGGCTCTATGCTAGAATGGCGGCATGAACGTTATCGAGGTCAGTAACTTACGCCGCGTGTACAACGCCAATGTCGGGGCCATTCGCCGCAGCCACAAAGAGATCGTGGCTGTCGATGGCATCTCTTTCCACATCGAAGGCGGCGAGCTCTTCGGACTGTTGGGGCCCAACGGTGCGGGCAAGACCACTACCGTCAAGATGCTCACCACCATGCTCATCCCCACTGACGGCAGCATTCGCATCCTGGGCCTGGACGTAGTGCGGGACGCCAAGAAGTTACGGAGTCGTATTGGCTTCATCTACGGCGGCGAGCGTGGGCTTTACTGGCGGCTGTCGGGCATCGACAACCTGCGCTACTTCGGCAGCCTTTATCACCTCGATCCCCAGGCGACCCGTAAACGCATCCCCGAATTGCTGGAGATGGTGGGGCTGAGCGAGCGGGGCGAGGAAAAGGTGGAGGGCTATTCGCGGGGCATGAAACAGCGGCTGCATGTGGCACGGGCCCTACTGCATGATCCCGAAGTGCTTTTTCTGGACGAACCCACACTGGGGCTGGACCCCGTCGGTGCCAGAGATCTGCGTACGATCATCCGTAACCTGCAGGCCGAGAACAAGACCATCCTCCTCACCACCCATTACATGCTCGAGGCCGACGCCCTTTGCCAGCGCATTGCGGTCATCAATAAGGGCAAAATCGTCGCAGAAGGCTCTCCGGCCGAGCTCAAGTCCATTGTCAGCGATCTATCGGTCATCGAGGTGGAGGTTTTCGGCAGCGTCGATGACTTTCTTCCCACGTTGCGCGCCCAATCTTTTGTCGATGCTCTCTCCATCGAAAACCGCGAGCAAAAGCAGGTCTTGCTGATCCAATCACCGGCGGGTGCCGAGGCCGTGTCCCCCCTCCTGGGGCTGCTTGCGGGCGTTCGTGTCGGTAAAGTGATCGTGCGGGAACCCACGCTGGAGGACGCGTATATTCGTTTGGTCGAGGAGGATGTGTGAGCGATCTGTCCAATCTGCGGGCCAACCTGCGCGTCATCTTCAGTGCCGCAGAAATGGCCCTGCGCAGTAATCTCACCGATGGTTTCGTTTTCTTCGGCATCGTTATCCAACCCACTATCATCGCCCTGCTGGCATTCTGGATGCTGCGGGACCAGGGCAACGACGCCATTATCTATGTTGTCATTGGCAGTGGTATGACCGGGTTGTGGACCATGGCCCTTTTCATCAGCGGTCAGGCTATCAGTGGCGAGCGCTGGACCGGCACACTGGAAATGCTGGTGGCCACACCCACGCCCCTGTACATCGTTGTCATCGGCAAGACCCTGGCAAACGTCTTGCAATCCCTGGTGGCGATGGTCGCCACCTACGCCCTGGCGGGCCTGGTCTTCGGAGTGTTGCCCCGCATTCTCCGGCCCGGCATGTTCACCCTCTCCCTGTTTTTTGCCGTGATTTCCTACATCAGTTTCGGCCTGATCATCTCGCCCTTGTTCGTTCTGAACCCGCAGGTGCGGCGCCTGCAAAACGGTCTTGAATTCCCGGTCTACATTCTCGGCGGTTTTTTCTTTCCCATTGCCCTGCTTCCGGGTTGGACCACCCCTCTGAGCTACATCCTACCGCCCTACTGGGCTGCACGTGCGCTTCATGGCGCCTCCAGCGGCGGTGCTGTCTCCGACATCCTCTTCGCCATCGGCATGATGATCCTTTTTATCCTGATTTACGGGATGATCACGGCCCGACTCTTCCAGCGCATCCTCTACAAAGCCCGCGTCGAGGCCACGCTGGTGAGGCAATGAGCCCATGTTCCGCACCCTGAACACCAACATCCGCATCTTTTTGCAGGGGGCGTATCTTTCCTATGTGGCGCTGTTTGCCTGGATTCAGCCCGCGCACTACCTCGCCACGAAGGTCATGGGGCCGTTCTTCTACATGATCTTTTTCGTGCTGATGGGCGCCTACATATCAGGCCGGAATGACGCCTCCTTTTACGTCATCGGCAACGCCATGCAGGCGGCGGCGCTCAGCGGCATCTACGGCGTCTCCATGAGCATCGACGGTGATCGTTGGGGTGGCACCTTGATCTACCTTTTCGGCACGCCCGCCAACCGGCTGGCCCTCTTTCTGGGTAGGGCCTTTATGCACCTGCTTGACGGCATCCTGGGCGTGATCATCGGCCTGGTCTGGGGGGTGTTGATATTCAAGCTGGATCTGTCGCAAACGAATTTTCTCGCCCTGGCTCTGGTCATTACCACGACTGTATTCAGCACAGCAGGGATGGGGTTGATGTTGGGCTGCCTGGGACTGATCACGCGCAATGTCATGCTGGTGAACAACACCATCTTCTTTCTATTGCTCGTCTTTTCCGGCGCCAATGTGGAGGTCTCGAGCCTGCCTGCCTGGGCGCAAACCATCTCATCCATGGTTCCCCTCACGCGGGGGATTGCGGCGGCACGGCTGGTGATCGATGGCCAATCATTGGCCATGGTGTGGCCTTTGTTGCAAGGAGAGTTCCTGGTGGGCGTGATCTATGCGGCCATCGGATTCTTGATGTTTCGTCAATTCGAGATCATCGCCATCAGGCGAGGGACGTTGGAGGCGTTTTGAGGAGCTGCCCTCTCCTTCCTGACCGGACAATCCATCGCTGTGGTTTTGCGAGGGCTAAACTTCCCCTACGCCTCAGACAGACACACTGCCTGACATCAACGAATTAGCCCTCTCCCGCCAGCACTTCATCCAAAAAGCGTCTGATACGGTTCCGGTTGCCATAAAGATTGGAAAATTGTTTCTCTGAGACATCGCTGAATCGCGCCAGCACTTTGCGGCTAATCTCTTCCTGATTTTCGAAAATGCTCAATGAGCGAAAATCAAGCCCCCAGCGTTCGAATTGATGTAAGGCAATAGTCGCAACTTGAGTTTTGTTGTCATTTGGCAGGGCAAAGACAAAGAGCGGCTTGCTCATGCCGTTGATGCGGCAATCTACAGGATAAGTGCCGTCAGGGTCATATTGGGGATGATGCCAATCGAAAGTGCGCCGCTGTTCCGGAACCCTTTCGGAGATATAAGTCCGAAAGTCTTCCATGAAAGTGGACTTTACCCGCTCTCGTGAGAGATAGGTGACATCACTGATACGGAGGATGCCCTGGACGAAATCGAATAAGACATCGCCATAGCGTTCATCCCTGATTTCGGTGCGTAGCTCCCCTTCGATGTCTTGAATTGAGAAGGCATCCAGGGCATTAGCGATGATTTTCTGGCGAGTGCCTTGATAAAGGCTCTTCTCGTCGAGTTCATAGGTGAGGTGCATATAGGTGTGTCCCTCATCAGTCAGCTCCCAGTGTCCATTTTTTTGCCTGAGTACCACCACCAAATGATCGCCGTCATTGAAGTGAAAAGGGGTGTAGACACGATATCGAGAGCGACCGGCAGGCTCGAGTTGAACCTGAGCGCACACTTTTTTGCGGAAATCATGTTCAATTGCGGCGATGGTCATGATTCACCTCCTGCGAGTGGGAGGGAAAGTTGAGAGTTGGGAGGCTGTTTGAACTTGCAATCGGTCAGGGCGCAACTGAGAGCACTGTCTAGATCGGCGT
>JAADGC010000158.1 GCA_013152585.1 Chloroflexota bacterium | reverse complement strand
GGGCTAAAAAACGGCGCCGGGTGAACCCGGCTTGCCGGCGCACCCACCGAATCAATTCGGGGCTCGGGGGCGTTCCGCCTAATTCTTGGCATGGTCTAAGGCCTGAAACTGCGTGTGGTAAAGGCGAGCATACAGGCCATTGGCGGCCATCAATTCGTTGTGTGAACCCTGTTCCACCAGGCGGCCATGATCCATGACCAAAATGATGTCGGCGGAGAGGATGGTGCTGAGCCGGTGGGCGATGACGATGCTTGTGCGCCGCTTCATCAGGGGCTCCAGCGCCTGCTGGATCAAGCGCTCCGACTCCGAATCTAAAGAGCTGGTGGCTTCATCCAGCACCAGGATGCGCGGGTTCTTGAGGATGACGCGGGCAATGGCGATGCGTTGTTTCTCGCCACCGGAAAAACGATAGCCCCGTTCGCCGACGATGGTGTCGTAGCCATCGGGCAGGGCGCTGATCAGATCGTGGATGTGGGCGGCGGCGCAAGCGCCGATGATTTCAGCTTCGCTGGCATCGGGTTTGGCGTACAGCAAATTGGCCCGGATGCTGTCGTGGAACAGGAAGGTCTCTTGGGTGACCATGCCGATATGGGCGATGAGCGAATTGAGCTGCACCTGGCGGATGTCATGTCCATCCACCTTCACTATTCCCCGCGTGGGATCGTAGAGGCGGGGGAGCAGATAGGTGATGGTGGTTTTGCCCGCGCCCGATGGGCCCACCAGGGCTGCGAGCTGGCCGGGATGCACGGTAAAACTGATGTCTTCCAACGCCCACTGCCGGTCAGTGATCGGACGTATCGGTCCCTCAATCGCTTCCTCGTCACCTTCTGCCGTCGCCGGGCCGCGGTCGGGATAGGCAAAAGAAACATGCTCGAATTGCACTTTACCCTCCACTTCTGCCAGCACCAGTCCGTCCGGGGCGTCGGTGATCTCCAGGGGCAGGTCGATCATTTCGAACACCCGCTCAAAGGAAACCAGCGAAGTCGCTAATTGTACGCGGGTATTGGCCAGGGCCGAGAGCGGCCCGTATAGCCGCGGCAGGTAGAGGGCAAAGGCGACGATATCGCCCACCTGAAAAGTGGGGGTGTGGATGGTGAGATAGCCGCCCACCCAGTACACCGCTGCCGTCCCCACAGCGCTGACGAGCCCGATGACCACGAAGAACCCGCGCCCGACCAGGGCCGAACGCACCCCCAACTCGCGCACGGCCGCCGCCTGCCGGCTAAAGCGCTGCCTCTCCTGCTCCTGCTGCCCAAACAGCTTGACCAGCAATGCCCCGCTCACATTCAACGTCTCCTGCATCACCGTCGTCATAGCGGCATTGGTGCGCATTTGCTGGCGACTGATGTCGCGCAAAATACGGCCGATACGTTTGGCCGGGGGAATAAACAGCGGCAGCACTGCTGCGGCCAGCAGGGTCAGGCGCCAATCAAGCCCCGCCATGATGGTCACGGTCACAGTGAGTGTGATGAGATTGGTGACCAAGTCGATCAGGGTGCCGGTGACCGCTCGCTGGGCGCCCACCACGTCGTTGTTCAGGCGGGAGATCAGCTCACCAGACTTGGTGGTGGTGAAAAAGCGCAGGCTCATGCGTTGCAGATGCTCGTAAAGAGCGCATCGCAGGTCATAGATGATGCCTTCGCCTACCCTGGCCGAGTATTGCCGCTGCCACACATTGATCAGCCCACCGGTCAGGGGGATCAGAATCAGCCCCAGGGCCAGCAAGTTCAGCCGCCCGATATCCTTTTGGGGAATCGCTGTATTGATCAAATCGCGCACCAACAGCGGCAGGGCAGCATCGATCATGCTGGTGACAAAAATGCCCAGCAGCACAAAGGCAATCCAGCGCCCGTAGGGGCGGGCATAGTCCCAGACCCGACGCAAGAGGGTCGTGCTGATGGTGGGTTGCGCTTCTTCATCCGCGCGCACAAAACCCCGCCATCCTCCGCCATGAAACATGTTTTTCTCCTTGGGACGTTTGTGTGGGTGATGCGCTCAGGCCGTGCTATGAACCGTGCGGGCGATTTGTGTCTGGCTGTAACTGGCTTGCTGCAGCGTCGGCACGAGATCGTGGGTCAGGTCGGGGACATAACAGCGCAGCAGGGTGCCGGAGGGCTGCGGGATGATGTCGTAGGCTTGCAGGCAGGCCGGGATCAGCAACGAATCACCTCGCTGCAGGGCTTCGCCCGCCACCGTGGCCTGTCCCTCGATGACCGTCCAGATGTCGAACGAGCCGGCGCTGCGTGCCATGTTGTGCGCTTGTGCCAAGGTGAAGCGTTCCAGGGCAAAGTAGGGGCAGGCCACCAGCAGGTCGTGGCCGGGAGCCAGAGTCAGGGATGGGATCTGGGTTTGCCCGGGGGGGGCGTAGTCGATCACCTCCAGCGCTTTGTCGAGATGTAGCTCCCGCAGGCGCCCCTCGGCGTCGCGGCGGTTATAGTCATACACCCGATAGGTGAGATCGCTGGTTTGCTGGATTTCGAATATGAGAATGCCTTCTGTGATGGCGTGCAAGGTGCCGGCAGGCACATAAATGACATCTCCGGCCTGCACTGCGACGGTGTTGAACAATGTTTCCAGGCTGCCATCGGCTACTGCCTGTGCGAACGCCTCCCGATCACTGGGCTGTTTGAGGCCGTAGATCAGGTGGGCGCCGGGCTCGGCGTCGAGAATGTACCAGGCCTCGGTTTTGCCGTGGAAGCCCGTGTGGGCCTCTACCGTATGGGCGTAGGCGTCGTTGGGGTGCACCTGGATCGAGAGGCGGGCGTTGGCATCGAGGAATTTAGCCAGCAGCGGGAAATCGTGACCGAAGCGCGGTATGCTCAGGCTCCCCAGCAGCTCGGCGCCATAGCGTTGACACAGTGCCGCCAGACTTTGGCCGGTCAGGGGGCCATTGATGATGGGGTTTTGAGCATAGATCTGCCACGATTCCGCCAGGTCGGGCGGCCAGGGTGGCGGCAACTGCATCCAGGCGGCCAGACGTTGTCCGCCCCACAGGCGGTAGTCGAGTTTGCGCTGCAGGCGCAGGGGATAGAGGTTGGTGTTCGACATCAGGTGCTCGTCAGCCAGACTCCGGTTAAGAAGTGAGGATGGTCTCGATGCGCTGCAGCACGTCGTCTTCGAGCTGTACGCCGCTGGCGGCGATATTGGCGATTACCTGCTCGGGGCGGGAGGCGCCGGTGATGACGGCGCTGATCTCCTTGCGGCGTAGGATCCAGGCCAGCGCTATTTGCGACACGCTGAGTCCCAGCTCCTGTGCCAGTTCGCTGAGGCTGCGCACGCGCTCGATATTTTCGGGCGTCAGTTCCTGGTCCAACCAGTTGGATTCGGCTCCGCGTGATTTTTCGGGGGTACCGTCGTTGTATTTGCCGGTGAGAATGCCTTGGGCCAGCGGGCTCCACACGACCAGTCCGATGCCGTGACGGGCACAGGCGGGGATGATGCTGTCTTCGATGTGACGGTCGAGCATGTTGTAGCGGGGCTGCTCTGCCTGCGGGCGATAGTCCAGGAAATGATCTGCCACATCGATGGCGTTGGCGATCTGGTCTGGCTCCCAGACGCTGGTGCCCCAATACAGCACCTTCCCTTGCTGTACTAAATCGCTCATGGCCCGCACGGTTTCTTCCATCGGCGTGTTTTCGTCGTAACGGTGGCAGAAGTAGATGTCGAGATAATCGGTGCCCAGACGTTTGAGGCTCTTTTCCACCGATTCCATGATGTGCTTGCGGCTGAGACCCCGATCATTAATGTTGTCGCTCATGGGCCAAAAGGTCTTGCTGGAGATAACGAGATCGCTGCGCTGATAATCGCGCAGCAATTCGCCCACCACCCGTTCCGATTCGCCGTGGGCATAGACATCTGCCAGATCGATGTAGTTGATGCCGTGCTCGATGGCAGTACGCAGGCAGGTCTTGGCAGTCTCGTCGTCGACAGAGCCTCCATACGTGAGCCATCCTCCCAAAGCAATTTCGCTAACACGGAGGCCGCAGCGGCCCAGAGAACGGTATTTCATGTCGTTACTTCCTTTTTATAGGGTGTGTTGGTAGGTTGGTTGCTGGCGTTTAATACGGAGTCTTCGGTGAGGCCACGGGTTTGACTATCGACGAACATCTGATAGAAACAATCTCTTTCTTGTTCACTTATCTCCTTGCCGCCTTGCTACCTTCAGCAGCCGTAGGCGCAGGAAATTCAGGCCATAGACGCTGAGCCACTGCGTGGTGAAGTCATCGCTGCCACCAACGCTCACATGGCGGGT
Organism: Chloroflexota bacterium; assembly: GCA_013152585.1. GTDB lineage: Bacteria > Chloroflexota > Anaerolineae > J102 > J102 > JAADGC01. The sequence continues at coordinate 6,328 of JAADGC010000158.1, read as the reverse complement.
GGTCACGGTGTCATCAGCGGCCAGTGCCAGCCAGGTCTGACCCTGTTCGTTCGACCAAAAGCCCTGTGACTCAGCCGAGGTGCCGAGCACCACCAGCGCCAAGGCTGCCTGCGTGTGTTCCTGCAAGCGGCGGGCAGTGGCCGCGGCGCCGGATGCGGTCAGGGCCGGGGGTGTTGTCATTTGCAGCAACCGCGCCACTTCCACATCGGATGGGGCGTAGAGGGCTGTGATGGCTAGTTCTGAGTCTGCCTCTTGCAAGGCCTGGGCCATCTGTCCCCGGGTATTGGTCTCCAGAATGGCCAGATGCTCGCCCCGGTGGCGCAGCAGGGCCGCCGTGACGCCGGCCAGGTCCTCGTCGTCCACTCCGTAAATGCCCACGCCCAATCGGCGGCGGATTTCGGTTTCGACCGGGGCGATGAGGGCGGCAGCTTCGGCGGGAGTGGCGGCGCGGGCAGCGATGCGCACATCGGCGCTGCCCACGTGGGCAGCCAACCCCACGGTGGGATTGGCGCCGGTCATGAGATGGCCGATGCGATCATCGATGGCGCTTTCGCCCAGGCCCACGGTGTGCAGCAGCCGGGAGACAATCACCCCACTGCTGTGGCCCATGCGCTGCCGGAGATAGGGGATCACTTGTTCGGCCATCATTTGCTTCATTTCGCTGGGCACACCCGGCATGCAAATGATGGCGCCATTGGTATTTTCGGCGATGAAGCCGGGGGCAGTGCCAATGGGGTTGGGCAGCATGATCGCCCCACGGGGCAAAAAGGTCTGGCGCATGTTGTTGGCGGTGGGGTGACGCTGCCAGCGGGCGAAGATAGCCTGTAGATGGTCGACGATCTCAGGGCGTTGTTCGAGAGGCAAGCCGGTGGCGTCGGCGACGGCTTCGCGGGTGATGTCGTCGACGGTGGGGCCCAGCCCTCCTGTCACCAGGATCACGTCCGAGCGGCTGAGACCCAGGCGCAGCATGTCTGCCAGGCGCTGGCGGTTGTCGCCCACGGTGGTTTTATAATAGAGGTTGGCTCCGATTTGGCGTAACTGCTTGGCGAGGAAGACGGCATTGGTGTCTACGATTTCGCCCAGCAGGAGTTCGGTGCCGGTGGTGACGATTTCTACTTTCATGGTGTGCTGCCTGGGGACGGCGTGGCGTGAGGGCTCGTTTTTCTTCGGGTCCCAGGCCCAATCGTTGCCGGAGTGAGGATGAGGGTGCGCATCGGGGACTAGAGCAGGGAGGCCTGGGTGAGTACGTTGCGCAGATGGCGGGCTTGTTGCAGGGAAGCTGCGTCGCCTTTTTCTTTCATGCTGGCGGCGGCTATTTTCAGGCTTTCCAGGAAGTCTGGGGGCAGTTTGCCTTTTTGGGCTTCCAGAATCTGCCGGGTTTCGTCGGGGTACGAGGCCTGCATGAGAGCGATCAGCAGGCGGGCGTTGGGGGGCAGCGCTTCTTGCATCACATTATCGATCGTGTGCCACAATTGTTCCAATCGCTGCACAATGGCTGTATCGTTGCGGGTTTTGGCTTCGTCTAAATTGGCTGCCAGCACAGACAGCACAAAGGAATCAAAGTTAGCCATGTTTTGACGCACGGCCTCTTCCATATTTTCGGATTGCAGGAGCTGCTGCAAGAAGGTGCTGGCTGCCTGCAGGGCCTGCTGTTCTTCCTGCTGCAATGTTTCCAGCACCGCGAGCATGGCTGCGCGTTTGGCTTCGAGTTGTTTTTGTTCGTCGTCGTCTTCGCTTTGTTCGATACGCTCGGTGAGGGCCGCGAAGAACTGATAATCGAGCATGGGCTGGGCCACGACGGCGATTGCCTGCACCTGATCCAGGTCGCTTTCGAGAATGGATTGCAGCAACTGCTCTCGGGTGGGTTTTTCGCCCAGTTTGGCGATTGCCTGGCGTTGGCCGAGGATGCGCCGCCCGATTTCGGTGACGGGCAGCAGTTTGTCGCGCATGGCGGTTAATTTTTCCGCTTCGGCTGCTTCTGCCTGTTCGGCCGAGCGGATTATCTCGGTCAGAATGGAGAAGAATTCGGCGTCGAGATAGGACTTGTTTTCATCGATAACGGTTTGGAAGGCAAGTTCGTCATCCTGCATGGTTGCGAGTGTTTGCACAAGCTCGAGCTTGCGACGGCTGGCGGCGATCATCTCCGGGGTAATGCCATCAAAACCCAGAATGGCTGTGACCAATTTTTCCTGCGAGAAGAATTGTTGGGGGGTGAGCATGTAGCCGCGGCGTTTTTCCGGCGGCAGGGCATCCATTAAGGCTTTGGTGAGATCGCCGATCAGCTTCTGGCGTTTGGGTTCGGACATATTGAGCTGCTGGGGAACGAAAATGCCCAGAAATTCGTTTTCGGCATCGTGATAGAGGATGGGCGTGGCCAGGGTGTTGATTTTATGACAGTTGGAGCATTGGCTGGCGTTGAGTTGTCCCGAAAGAAAGTATTGTTTCAGTTCGGGTGTGCTTTGCACGTCGATGATGGTGACCAGAGGGGTCTGGTACGTGTGGCCACAGTGCGGGCATTGCAGGGAGATGGTTTGGGGTCGAAACATGGGTGGATCCTTGGTTGGGAATTGCGGATTAATGATGGGGACTTAGCCACTGGCCATTGGCCAGGAGATTGGGGAGTTGGTTGATGTCGGCGATGGCAGCATCGGCGCCGGCCTGGCGCCAGTATGAATGTTCGTCGGCAGCAGCCACCTGTACTGCAAAGACAGAGGCAGTTTTTTGGGCAGTCGCTAACTGACGATAGCCGAGTGCGGTGCGTAGATCGTCGATCGAGTCGCCGACCATGACGGCGGTTTGGGCCTGCAAAATGCGCAAAAGCCGGGCCAGTAGATGAGGGGCAGGTTTAGAACCGTGCTCGGCGGTGAAGATGGCGTCGGGGTGCAGCAGGCCGCCGAAGTCAATTTGCGCCAGGGGCGGGCGCATCTCGTTGCGGTTGCGACCGGTAAGGATGCCGACGCCGCGCACGCCGGCCTCGGTCAGCCGCGGCATAAAGTCGGGGGCGATGAAGGGCTTTTCGGCAACGGCAAAGCCAGGGCGATGAATCAGTGAGGGAGGGCTGTCGTAGATGGCGGGATAGCGGTCGGCGCCCCAATAAATGGCGTTAAAGCGTTCTTGCAAGGCATGGAAGGAGGGCGCTTCGCTCTTGACATAATCCTGCGCCCAACCAACGCCCTCACCCCTACTTTCGGCGGCCAGCTCCGGCCAGCTTTTAGGGGCGGGGATACGTCCCTGGGCGCGGGCGATGCAGAGGACGACGAGCGTCCAGGATAAATCCCAGTCGCTGTTAAAGCCGCCCACGCGTTTGAATGCCATGATGTCATCCAGGGTGATGTGGGGCTCCGGGAGCCCCATGGCAAGGCATTCTCGCTCTACCACGTATTGAGTACAGCGGTTGTAGGCAGTGGCGGCGTCCCAGAGCACGCCATCCACGTCGAAAACGATCGTGTCGATCATGGGTTGGTAGGGTGGTAAACGGGTGAGTGGTGGGGGGATGGGTGAGATGGGTCACGCGGGAGGTGCCACGGCTGCCCCAGACGACTGCTGACGACGGACTATCGACAAAGACTACTGACGATTAATACGCGTTGCGTTCGCCAAATAGACGGAAAACCGTGCGCACACAGATTTTGAAATCCAGCCACAAGGACCAGTTTTCGATGTACCAGAGATCATATTTGGTACGTTCGACGATGCTGGTGTCGCCGCGCAGGCCGTTCACCTGCGCCCAACCGGTGATGCCGGCCTTTTCGCGGTGGCGTTCCATGTAGCGAGGGATGTATTGACGGAACTGCTCGACATAAACCGGGCGTTCGGGTCGAGGCCCCACCAGACTCATGTCTCCCCGGATCACGTTGATGAACTGCGGCAGCTCGTCAAAGGAAATGCGGCGGATAATGGCGCCCAGCCGCGTTTTGCGCGGGTCATTGGCGGTGGTCCAGCCGGGGCCGGCGGCCTCGGCATCGCTACGCATAGAGCGGAATTTAAGCATGGGGAAGGGTTTGGCATCGAGGCCCATGCGTTCTTGAATATAAAAGACCGCCCCCGGTGATTCCAGTTTAATCAGGAGCGCCAGCAGGATCATCAGCGGCGAAAAAACGATGAGGGCGATGCCCCCCAAGATGAGATCAAAAACGCGCTTGAGGGAAAGGCGCCACCCCCGCAACGCCACATCGCGCACTGTGAGCAGTGGCAATCCTCCCAGATCGCTGACACTGACTTCGGTGGCCATGATCTGAAAGACGTCAGGGAAGACCTTGATGCTGACTTTTTCGCGCTCGCACAAGGAGATGATGTGGACTAATTCCTGGTGCGAGGCATCGGGCATACCGATCACGACTTCGTCGATATCCTGCTGGTCGATAATGGCTGGCAAATCGGCGATGCGACCCAGTATGGGAATATCGGTGAGGGGGGGAGTGTTGGCATCGACGCTGACATAGCCAACGACTTCGTGGGCGATACCGCTGGCGCTCTGTAGCTTCTGCACCAACATACGACCCACTTCGCCACTGCCCACCACCATCACACGTTGGCGACCATAGCCATGCGCTTGCACAAAGGTGATGAGCCGCGCCAGTAGCCAGCGTCCCAAACTGACGAGGAACACGGTCAGTCCCCACGTCAGGAGGATGAAACCGCGGGGGTAGGCTAATTCGCCATAATCGAACTGGGCTTTGAAGATGAAAACCAGGGCCGAAAGCGCTGCCAGTGTGGCAATCGTGATGGTGCCGGTTGCGGTCGAGAGGCTATCGATAAAGTTGCTGGGCCGACGGCCGTGATAGCGCTTACTAAAGTAGGAAACCAGGACGATAGCGCCGACTTGGAGGAATAAGAAAGGGATGTAGCTTAGAAACCGATCGACCGAATCTGGCTTGAGAAAACGTTGCAGCCTATGGGCAAGAAAGACCGACATGGCCGCTGTCGCTATGTCGGAAAAGAGCAGGGCCACCTGGAAAATCAGACGTGATTGACGCATGGCCTAATTTGCTCCCAGGGTCAGAGTGCGGCGGAGCCAGGTGTATCCCACATCGAGGCCCCCTTTGATGCCGATGCCCACGAGCATGAGCCCATAAACCGGGGCGGGGGTGTGGGCACGGTAGTGCTTATGAACAAAGATGTGCATGGCTTGATAAAAGGCGGCGCGCACCCGGGGATTGCGGCGCGAAGCTGCTCCTTTATGGTGGATCACCACCACCCGGGGATAGTACCACACCTTCCATCCTGCCTGTTTGATACGAAAAGCCCAGTCGAGATCTTCGCCATACATAAAAAAACGTTCGTCCAACAGGCCGACTTTTGCGATGGCTTCGCCACGGACCATCATGAAGGCGCCCACCACCGAATCGACTTCGGTCTCTTGATCTTCGGGCAAGAAGGTGAGGTTGTATTGAGCAAAGTGCTGGCTGCGGGGGAAAAGCTTGCTCAACCCCAGGCCGCGGTAGATGAATGATTTGGGCGTGGGAAAAGACCGGCGGCAGGCTTTGTCGAGGCTCCCGTCCGGCAGCACCAATCTGGGACCGGCGGCGCCCAATTCGGGCCGGCTCTCCATCAGTGCCAGCATTTCTTGCAGGGCGGTTGGGGGTAGTTCGGTGTCGGGGTTGAGTAGCAGGGCATAGCGCGGCAAAGGCTGGGCCGTTGTTTCCTGGCCGAAGCCATAACTGCGCAGGCCAATGTTGTTGGCATACGAAAAGCCGCCGTTGCGGGGCGCGGCAATAGCGCGCACTTGCGGGAATTCGGCCTGTACCATGTCCAGGCTGCCATCGTGGCTGCAGTTATCAACGACTGTGATGTGACAGGAAAAATCGCCCTCGCTGGCAAAAACGGTTTGCAAACAGTTGCGCAGGAGATCTTTGGTGTTGAAACTAACGATCACGATTGCCAGGTCGAGCATGACGGTGGGGGGTGAGACAGAGATAATCACGAAAGATTATTTTATCATTATTTCCGGCAATCGAGGAAATAGGTGGCTCAGCATTTCAGCTAAGAAGCGTCAGACGGCAGCCTCGCCGCAGCACGGATGCAGCGAGATACATTTATAGCTCGAAATCTGTACAAATGAATCAGGTTTTGAGCCACGTCCGAAGACCTGACAGGTTCTCATCCGCAAGTTGCTCAACGAAGTGTCTGCGTGTGGCGAAACGAATGCTGTTGACGGGACTCGCCGGCGGGAACCTGTCAGGTCCAGATCGCGGCGCACGATACGAACGCGTTCCCTTCTTGCCGGTTTGAGGCGCAGCTTTGCTGGTGTGCGGCGGCGTCAATCATGTATCGGTTCCGCTGGCGCCGACCGCCCGGCGGTGAACCGCAGGGCACCAAAACGGCGCCG
>JAADGC010000071.1 GCA_013152585.1 Chloroflexota bacterium | reverse complement strand
GATGATCCCGGCCTTCATGCGGACCCCGTGTGGGCCGAGAATTTTGTAATGGCCAATGTGCCTGCAGGCCAGTATCAGGTGGTGCTGCGCCTACGCCAGCAAACATTCACACAAGATGTCACGGTTCAGGAAGGCCAAACCAGTTATGCCCGTTTTGTGGTGGCGCCATAATTGCCGCCTGGCAACGACATTTTTCCAAATTTATCCCAAGTTTAACCCAAATTATACCAAATCCTGCGGTGTTCTTGTCAGAATTTTTGTCCCAAGCCAAATCCCAGGTTATCCCAGGTTATCCCAATTATCCCCAGGACAGACACAGGATCCCCGGCGGCAGTGGATGCAATGGCTGCTAAATTTGTCAAATGGCCGGTGGATCAGGTAAACTTGCTTGTTGCACAACAAACTAACGCCTCGTTCATTTCCCCGGCCGGCAGCACAAGGCCGGTCTTGTATAAAACATGCCTGTCATCCCCTGATGGCGGGCCATTAAGGAGATCAACTCAAAGATGAAAGTCCTGCTTAAAAAAGATGTTAAAGGCCTGGGATCAGCCGGTGCAATCGTCACCGTGAAACCAGGTTTTGCTCGCAACCTCCTGATCCCGCGCGGTCTGGCGATGCCGGCCACCGCCGGCCTGCGCCAACAATCCACCCAGTTGAAAGAAGCGTCGGAACGCCGCCGCCTGCGAGAACTGGCAACCGCCCGCGATCTGGCCGATCGTATCAGCGCCACGAAAATCATATTCAAGGCCAAGGCAGGCGAAAGCGGCCGTCTCTATGGCTCGATCACATCGGCCATGATTGCCGATGCTTTGGAAGAAGCCATCGGCTGCGAGATCGATCGCCGTCGTATCCGCTTGGAGCAATCGTTGCGCGAACTGGGCGACCACGAGGTGACCATGCACCTGGAGCAGGAAATAAACGCCCTCTTCAAGGTGAGAATCGAGGCCGAAGGCGAACTCGAAAAAGACATGCTGACGACGGAAGAGCTCGAAGCTGCCGCCGTAGAGCAAGGTGTAGAAGAAAGCGAAGAAGAAGAATAAGCCTGCCTTGCCTGCTTGGTTGTCTTTATCAAGCCCCGGGTAACCATTCGCTCGGGGTTTTTGTGTGCTCGGGGGACGGCTGGGCGTCTTCATGTAGCCAAAAAACAATATGTCCGTTATAATAGATCACAACGGGTTTTCATTCCCTTTGCGCCCACACCACCATAGGAGGTTCACTTATGCTTGTGATCTTGATAGTACTCACATCCATCAGCGCCCTATGTCTGATTGTTGGCTTTGTGTGGATGCTAAGCACCATGGGCCAAACCGTCACCCGCAGCGGGGACGAAGTGGGTGCCGGCATAATGGCGGAGCAGATGGCTGCTGAAGAAGGTGGAGCAACACCGCAGCGCTCGGCCTTCAAGGGCAAGGCGGTAGCATCCCGCCGGGAAGCAGACATCAGCTTTCGCGACGTCTGGCGCCTGGTCGAGGCACGGGAATGGGGGAAAGTGCTGCCGGTTCTGCTGCTGTTTGGAGGGCTGATGGGCTTCTTACTGTTTGGGGCGCTGGCCCTGTTTGCAGGCATGGAAAATAAATGGGTGGGCGGGTTTTTGGTGGTGATGGCATTGTATATACTCGTGCGCACAATGTTGGCTTTTGTCAAGGCGTGAGATTCTAGCGACTCAGAGGCACCCCTCCCATGACTCCGCAAGGCATCTTCATTCTGGTTATTCTGGTTGTCACCGTGGTCCTGTTTGCCACCGAACGACTGCGCCTGGATTATGTAGCCCTGGGGGTGATGATCGTGCTGCTGCTATTCGGGCTGGTCAGCCCAGCCGAAGGCGTAGCTGGCTTCACCAATCCCGCCACGATCACGATTGCCGCCATGTTCGTCCTCAGTGCTGGTATTCAGTACACCGGGGTACTGGACGATTTGGGTGATCTGATACTAAGGTTCTCGCGACACAACGAACAACTGCTGACGCTGTTGTTGATGGTTACCGTTGCCGTGCTTAGTTCCTTCATACTCAACACCGCGGTGGTGGCGGTCTTTATCCCCCTGGTGCTCAAGATCGCCAAAGAAACCGATATCGCGCCCTCCCGTTTGCTGATTCCGGTCTCCTTTGCCGCCATGCTGGGGGGCACCACCACCCTCATCGGTACATCTACCAATTTGCTGGTCAATAGCCTGGCCCAGAATGCCGGTTTGACGCCGTTTCGCATGCTTGATTTTGCTCCCCTGGGCATTATCATCCTCATCGCCGGCATTCTGTATCTCTTACTTGTCGGGCGACATCTGATACCAGAACGCTCGGTGGCGCCCGAGCTTTTAGATCAATATGGTTTACGCAAATACCTGTCCGAAATCGAAGTGTTGCCGGATTCGACCCTGGTGGGTAAAAGCCTGGCAAATGCCGGATTATTACAACACTACGATGTAGCCGTACTCGACATCTTGCGGGAAGGGCGGGCCATTCGCCTGCCCACAGCCTCCCGCCTCATCCGCGCCAACGATATTCTGCTGGTGAAGGCCTCTGTGACGCAATTAATGGCCTTGCAGGAAGACATGGGCCTGGTGATCTCGCCCGCACACAAGCATTGGCCGAATTTATGGGACAAGCGTAAAAAACTTGGCCTGGCCGAAGTCGTGGTCTCTGGCAAATCATCGCTGATCGGCTATTCGCTGCAGGAGCTCAACTTCCGCCAGCGCTTCGGGGTGGCGGCGATCGGCATTCGCCGCGGCGGCATGCAGCTTTTCAGCAAGCTCGGTTACGAGACGTTGATGGCCGGGGATATGCTGCTGGTGATGGGGGAGAAGGAAGCATTGCAACAGTTGCCGGTCGGCCCGGATTTTCTGCTGCTGCACAGTATGGATATGCCCAAACGCAAACGTTCGTCGCCCTGGGTGGTGGGAATCGTGCTGGGCGTGGTGATATCGATTCTACTGGGCTGGTTACCGGTGATGGTGAGTGCATTGTTGGGGGCGTTCCTGATGATTTCTACCGGCGTGCTCACCCTGGACGAAGCCTATGCGGCGATGGATAAAAGGGTGCTGGTCATGCTGGGCGGGGTGTTATCGCTGGAGGCGGCTATCCAGAATTCGGGATTGGCGGATTGGCTGGCCAATCAGATTCTGGTCAGGGTCGGTGATAGTTCGCCGTTGGTCTTGATCGCTGTGTTTTATTTGTTGGCGATGCTGCTGACAGAATCGATGTCCAACCAGGCGACAGCCGTTGTCCTCACCCCCCTGGCCATCTCCACTGCCCAGGCATTGGGCGCCAATCCCACCCCGTTTCTGATGGCCATCACCTTTGCGGCTTCGGCCAGTTTTATGACCCCCGTCGGCTATCAAACCAACACCATGGTGTACAGTAGCGGCAATTATCGTTTCTTCGACTTTACGCGCGTGGGGGCGCCGCTGAATCTACTGCTGTGGGTGATTTCCTCCCTGATGATCCCCTTGTTGTGGCCGTTGTACTAAACACGTGTACCCTCCCCAAAAAAACTCCCGACGATGGGATTTCGTCGGGAGGGTGCCTGTCTTTTATTACAGGGCCAGTTCGGCCTGAGCGATGGGCTCGGCGGACGGCTCCGCGAATATGTTCGGCAGCAGCGCGGCTTCGAGTACCTGCTCGATGCAATCCACGGGAATAAAGGTGATGGCATTGCGCACGTCATCGGCGAGCTCGTCCAGGTCCGCCTGGTTACGATCAGGGATGATCACGGTCTTGAGTCCGGCGCGATGGGCTGCCAGCACTTTTTGCTTGAGCCCTCCGATGGGCAGAACCTGACCGCGCAGGGTGATTTCGCCCGTCATGCCCACATCTGAGCGCACAGAACGGCCTTTAAGCATACTGACGATGGCGGTGACCATGGTCACGCCGGCACTTGGACCATCTTTGGGGATAGCGCCGGCAGGGACATGGACGTGGAAATTGGCGCGCTCAAACAGATCCGGGTCGAGGCGCAGATGTTCGGCATTGGCCTGCACCCAGCTAAAGGCAATGCGCACCGATTCCTGCATCACATCGCCCAATTGGCCGGTGGTGGTGAGATGGCCTTTGCCTTTCATCTTGGTCGCTTCCACGAAGAGCACATCGCCGCCGACGGGCGTCCAGGCCAGGCCTGTGGCGACGCCGGGCCGCTCGGTGCGCAGGGCAGCATCGAAGAAGAATCGCTGTTTGCCCAAGAATTCGCGCACATGTTCCGGTGTGATGTCCAGATGTTCGATCTCGTTGGCGGCGATTTGCACCGCCACTTTGCGGCAGACTTTGCCGATCTCGCGTTCCAGGTTGCGCACGCCAGCTTCCCGCGTATAATCGCGGATGACGGTACGCAGGGCATCTTCACCAAAGTCGATCTCACCCTTACGCAGACCATTGGCCCGGCGCTGCCGCGGCAGCAGATAACCTTCGGCGATGCGTAGTTTTTCGTATTCGGTGTAGCCTTCCAGACCTATGATCTCCATACGATCGCGCAACGGCGCCGGAATGGTGTCGAGGGTGTTGGCGGTGGTGATGAAGATGACGTCACTGAGATCAAAATCGACATCCAGATAGTAATCGCGGAAAGCATTATTTTGTTGGGGATCCAGCACCTCGAGCAGGGCCGAGCTGGGATCGCCGCGCCAGTCCATGCCGATCTTATCGACCTCGTCCAGCATAAACACAGGGTTGCGGGTGCCGGTGCGCTTGATGGCCTGAATGATGCGTCCGGGCATGGCGCCGATGTAGGTGCGGCGATGACCGCGGATTTCGGCTTCATCCCGCATCCCACCCAGGCTCATGCGGGTGAATTCGCGGCCGAGGGCGCGGGCGATGCTTTTGCCCAGGCTGGTTTTACCCACACCCGGGGGGCCCACAAAACAGAGAATGGCGCCCATGGCTTCCTGAATCTCGCCCTCAAAACCTTCGGCCTCTTCGATGCCGCGTTCGTGCACCAGCTTGCGCACAGCCAGGAATTCGAGAATGCGATCCTTGACCTTTTGCAGATCGTAGTGGTCTTCGTCCAACACCTGACGGGCGTGGGGAATCTCAAGATTGTCTTCACTCAGTTTATTCCAGGGCAGCTCGACCAGCCAGTCGAGATAAGTCTTGATAACCGAATGTTCCGCCGCCTGCGGGGGCATACGCTCCAGGCGTTTCAACTCCCGCAGCGCCTCCTTTTCGGCTTCGGACGGCAGCTTGGCCTCAGCAATCTTCTGGCGATAGTCTTCGGTTTCGGCCTCTTGCTCATCGCCCTCGCCCAATTCCTTGCGAATAGCCTCCATTTGCTGTCGCAAGAAATAATCACGCTGGGCTTTATTGAGCTCCTGCGAGGCTTCTTCGGCGATCTTCTTGCGGATCGTGAGCACTTCTTTTTCGCGCATCAGGGTGTTGATGAGCAGGCGCATTTTTTCGTTGATGGAATCTTGTTCGAGAATGGCTTGCTCGTCTTCGACATTCATGCGCAAATTGGCGGCAACGATGTAGACCAGTTGGCGGTTATCTTTGACCTGTTCCAAAAAGGCGACAGCACCCTCGGGGATGTTGGGCAACAACTCAGCCACCTGCGTGCTCAGCTCCAGCAAGCTCTGGCGCAGGGCCTCGGCCTCCACATCCGCTTCCAAAAATTCGGGAGCACGATGCACGCGGGCCTGCAAATAGGGATCGGCCGGCAGCCACTCATCGATACGAATACGATCGAGACCCTGAATGATGACTTGCAAACTGCCATCGTCGGTATGCACGACCTTGTGAATCACGGCAATGACGCCGGTGTCGTAAATCTGGTCTGCACCCGGCTCTTCAATTTCGGGGTCTTTCATGACCACGAGCCCCAGCACCCGGCTCCCGGCCATGACGTCCTCGATCAGTTTGACGGAACGGGGAATGCCTACCGCCAGGGGGATAACGGCCATCGGTAACGCCACGATATTGCGCAACGGCAAAATCGGTAAGGCATCGGCGACCAATTCATCTATTTTATTATTGTCGTAATCAGATTGCTGCGATCCGAATAGATCTCGTAGCATATCAACCTCGTCGAAAAGAGAGAAATCAAAATGGTTCATTCAGGCCTGATTCTCCGAAGAGTGTGCGATGCAAATCATCTTGTCGCGTATATCACAGGCCCTAGGCGGCTGTCGGAAAAAACTGGGACGCAGATCGCGCAGATAGAAGAGAAAAAATCAGCGTTAATCTGCATCCTATCAAAAACGAGACCGACTTTTCCGACATCCTGCTAGCATCTATTGAACCGCAAAAGGATATATGAAGCATCAGAACTTTATTAGCGTTTCGTTAGCAGATCGTCCGGGGCTGAGATGGCTCCGCCGCCACCGGGGCCGACGCCCACACAGCGCCCGCACGTGGGGGCAGGGTGATGTGCCATTCTCCAGCTTGCTGCCTGAGCGTCAGCGTTGGCTGTTGCGGCCACACCTGTTGCATGGATTCGGCGTTGAGGGCGTCCTGCGGCAGGGCGACGGTTTGCGGATCGGGGGCAGCACTGATGACGACCAGCGCCTGCTGTGCTGCCGAGCTACGGCGGAAGGCAAACACCGCACCCTGGGCGTAGACGGTCGCATAATCGCCTGTACGCAAAACCGGGTGACTGTGTCGCAAAGCTGTGGCCTGGCGATAAAAGTGGTGTAATTCATGATTCCACTGCTGGGGGGTATCCCAGGGAAAGGCCTGACGGTTTTCAGGGTCGGGGCCGGTAGCCAGCCCGATTTCATCGCCATAATAGATGCATGGGGCGCCGGGCAGCGTCATCTGCAACAGGACGACCAGTTGCAAGGCGTCGATGTCATGATTCATGATCCAAAGGGCGCGGGGTGTGTCGTGGCTGTCGATGAGATTGAGTTGCGCCAGGTTGATGGGCCAGGCGTAGAGTTGCAGCATTGCCTCGATGCGGCTGGCAAAAGTGCCCGCCTCCTGGGGCATGATCTGGAGCTCGTCATGGCTCCAGCCGGGGTTGAAACCACCTTGACCGGCAAAACTGAGCGCGGCACCGGTAAACTGATAGTTCATCACGGCATCGAACTGGTCGCCCTGCAGCCAACGCTGGGCCGGCCCCCAGATTTCGCCGCAGATGTAGGCCTGGGGGTTGGCGTCCTTGACCACTTGCCGGAACTGGCGCCAGAATTCGTCGTCGTCGATCTCAGAGGGCACATCCAGCCGCCAGCCATCAATGCCAAAATCGATCCAGGAGCGGGCCGCCTGCATGATGGTGTCACGCACGCCGGGATTGGATATGTTTAGCTTGGGCAGTGCTGGCAAGCCCCACCACGCCGCGTAATTCGCCGGGTGATGTTCGTCCTGTTGGTAGGGACGCAGGGGCCAGCCATAAATGTGAAACCAGTCGATGTACGGCGAATTGGCGCCGTTTTCCAGCACATCGTGGAAGGGCCGAAAGCCCCGGCCGGCATGGTTGAATACGCCATCGAGGATCACTTTCATGTCCCGTTCATGGGCCTCGTCCAGCAATTCACGCAGGGCAGCGTCGCCACCCAGCAAGGGATCGACGTGCATATAATCAAAAGTATGGTAACGGTGATTGGCTGCGGAAGCAAAAATGGGGTTGAGATAAATGGCCGTGACCCCCAGGTCCTGCAGATAATCTAAATGATCGACGACGCCGTACAGGTCGCCCCCCTGGAAACCCTGCTCTGAGGGAGGGCTCCCCCAGGGTTTGAAATGAATGCCGCGGGGGTGCGTTGTGCGCGGGCTACGAGCAAAACGGTCGGGAAATATTTGGTAAAAGACAGCGTGCTTGACCCAGTCGGGGATTTGAATGGGCATTGTTGCTCCTCGATAAAAGATGAGACTCGGCACCATGATGTCCGAGTCTGTTCAGAACTTGCTGATTATACACTGTTTTGCAGTTTTGAGCCCATCGCCGATGCCAGTACTTGCGGCTTCGCCGGGGGTGGCAGAGCGATCAACTGCTCGGGCGGGCCGCGGAGTGGTTTTTTGATACCGCGTCCGGCGACCGCATTCGCCGTCTCATAGCGCCAAGACCCCGCAGCTGCGCCGTGGCCACACGACCGATGCAGCTCTTTTTCTTTCTCGGCGTCTCTGCGTTAAATTCTGTCCGCGTTATCAACGTTTGCTTCTTGTCGGTTTGAGGCGAAGCTTCGCTAGTGACTATTTGGCACAGAACCGATTTTACTGTCAAAACTATTGACAAGCATGCTTCAATGAGAGATAATGAGAGATAATAAACAATCGTAACTACTTAAGTTCCTCGGAAAGTGCTCCTTCTGTGCTGAATTCAACCACAGAGGGGTCAGATACCTCAGGTTTCTTGTTACTCATTTGCAAAAATCCATGAAATCTGTGGTTAAGAACGAGGAGTACTCAGGTGTTACAAACTATCAATTCTATTACAAACTCAAAACGAGGTGAAACATGCCTACATTCGCACAACTCAGTAAAGAACAGATCGCAGAGATTATCGAACAAAAACATCGTGGACGCCGTAAATCACAACGCGAAAAAGTGCTGAAGCTGTTTATGGAACAATTACAGCCGTTGGCAGTCGGCGAGGGACTGGAGGTAGCTAAGGAAGAAGGCGAAAACCGGCAAACGGTTAAGAATCGTCTTCAACGCGCGGCTGGTCGGCTCGATTATGAAATCGAATTCATCCGTTCGCGCGGGGTGATTCGCTTGTATCGCAGCCGCTAAACAGCAGCTTACACCTGCCCGCGGCACTCTTGGGCGCCCCGGGCAGGCCGTCCCCACATTCATTGCGCATGAACCGAGCGCCGACGCTGAACAGGTGGTACATAGTCTCGCCCGTATAAACGACACAGTTCTGCCAGGCCGGCCTGAATGCCGGTGGTGAGCTGTGCGGGCAGAAAGCGCCAGCCCCAGTTGCCGCTGGCCACCGAGGGGGTGTTCATGCGGGCTTCGGAGCCCAGATTCATGCAATCCTGCATGGGGATGATGGCCAGATTGGCGCTGGACATCATGGCCAGACGGATCATATCCCAGGCGATATCGGAACCATCCACACGGCCATAGCGGCGCACATAGTCCCGTTCGCGCTCGGGCGCACTGGCGTACCAGCCGCGGGTGGTATCGTTATCGTGGGTGCCCGTGTACACCACACAATTGTGGATGTAGTTGTGCGGCAGGAAGGGATCGGAACCATCACTGCTCCAGGCGAATTGTAGCACTTTCATGCCGGGGAAGTCGTAGTGGTCGCGTAATTCGTAGACGCCGGCATCGGGGGCGCCCAGGTCTTCGGCGATGAGGGGTAATTCACCCAGGGCTGCAATCACGGCATCGAATAATGCCTGCCGGGGACCATCAACCCAGCGGCCATTGACCGCGGTACTGGCTGTCCCCGGTACTTCCCAATAGTTGTAAAAGCCGCGAAAATGATCGACGCGAATGAGATCGAACAGGCGCAGATTGCTACGGAACCGGTCGATCCACCAGCGATAACCCTGCGCAGCCAGATGCTCCCAGTTGTAAATGGGATTGCCCCATAGTTGGCCGGTGGGAGAAAAGTAGTCAGGGGGGACGCCGGCCACAACCTGGGGATGGCCTTGTTCGTCAAACAGGAAGCGCTGGCGATTGCCCCAGGCATCGGCGCTGTCCATCGCCACATAAATGGGGATATCGCCCATGATCTTGACACGCCGGTCATTGGCGTATTGTCGCAAGGCCTGCCATTGGCTGAAGAAGAGCCATTGCTGGAAGGTGTGGAACTGGATTTGATCACTGAGTCGGGCAGAGGCGGCGGTCAGGGCTGCGGGCTGGTGATCGCGCAGCTCTGGTTCCCAGCTAAGCCATGGCTGACCGCCGTGCTCGTCTTTGAGGGCCATGAACAGAGCGTAGTCTTGCAGCCACCAGGCTTCGTCTTTCACAAAGGTCTCGTAGGCGGGCGGGGGGATGTTCTTGAGGAAGCGTTGGAATGCCAATGCCAGCATCTGTTTTTTCCAGATAATGACGCGGCCGAAGTCGACGGTGTGGCGGGGAAAGACGGGCACGGCCAGATCCTCCCACAACAGATAACCGCGCTGAGCCAAATCTTCGAGATCGATCAGCAGGGGATTGCCGGCAAAAGCCGAGAAGCATTGGTAGGGGGAGTCGCCGTAGCCGGTGGGCCCCAGGGGCAGGACCTGCCACACCTGCATTTTGGCGGCGGCTAACCAGTCGATAAATTGATAGAGGCGGTGACCCAAATCGCCAATGCCATAGGGGCCGGGAAGGGAGGTGGGGTGCAGTAAAATGCCGGCGGCACGTTCTGTCAGCATAGAGATGCTCCTGCAGGGTTTGTTTGGCTATTCGCCGCGAGAGGGCAGGTGGTGGATGGTTTGAAGCTGGTGGATCAGGGACTGGATATCGGGCTCGGGGTGTGGGGCCGGCCCCAAGGGATCGAGGATGGCTGCCTGCGGATCGGCGAGCAAGCCGAGGGTGGTGGTGACACCATAAGCCATTACTTCCAGGTCGTAGCCGCCTTCGAGGATGAATGCGATACGCCCCTGGCACATATCTTGGGCCAGAGACTGCAGGTTTTGCACCAGTCGGGCATAGCCGCTGAGGCTAAGCTGGGCGCTGGCCAGTGGATCGCGCCAGTGAGCATCGTATCCGGCGCTGACCAGGATCAGGTCCGGCCGGAAGCGCCGGGCAAAGGGCAGGATGAGGGCGGTGGTGAGTTGCTGGTAGGCGCGATCTCCTACGCCGGCGGGCAGGGGGATGTTGAGGACGCTGCCGGCGCCGGGGCCACGGCCGATGTCTGTGGCGGCGCCGGTGCCAGGATAAAAGGGGGAGAGATGGGTGGAAATGTAGGCGATGTTGGGGTCGCTTTCGGTCAGCGCCTGGGTGCCGTTGCCGTGATGCACATCATAGTCGATGATCAGCACACGGTCGGCGAGGTGTTCGTGGCGAGTGACGTGGGCGGCGAGGGCAATGTTATTGAAGATGCAGAACCCCATGCCGCGGTCTGCCAGCGCGTGATGGCCCGGTGGCCGCATCAGCGACATGCCGTTGCTGGCTTCGCCGCCCAGGATGGCGGCGCTGAGATCGACCGCCGCCCCGGCAGCCATGAGTGCGGCCTCGTAGCTGCCCGGAACCACGTAGGTGTCGGGATCGAGATGGCCGCCGCCCTTTGCAGCCAGTTGCGCCACGCGGCGAGTGTAGGCACGTGGGTGGCATAAGGCCAGCCGCTCGTCTGAGATGGGCTGAACACGAAGCGCGTGCAGGCGCTTTAGCAGGCCGGTTTCCTGCAGCATGTGCAGGGTGCTTTGTAGGCGGCTATGATGCTCGGGATGTCCGGGCAGGGTGTGCTGCTGTTCGATGGCATCGTAGGCATAGCAAGTGCTCATCACCAAAGGTTCCTCGGCATTGGAGCGGCGTTCACCCTTGTGCGGCAGAGTTCCGGCGCTGGCGCACGGCCTCGAACAGGATGACGCTGGCCGCCACGGCGGCGTTCAGGCTTTCGACCTGATGGGTCATGGGAATGGAGATGGGGTGAACATGGGGAAGGTGAGCGGTCGTCAAGGGGCCGCTGGCTTCGCCGCCGATGATCAAAACGCTGGGCTGGAGCCAGTCGACGGCACTGTAGTCGAGCGCCGCTTCAGCTTCGGCCCGATACCAGTTCCGGCCTGCCAATAAGCGTTCGACATCGGCCAGATTGCGGGCCTGATGGATGGCGATGCGGAAATGGGCCCCCATGCCCGCGCGCAGTACTTTTGGCGACCATACATCGACCACCCCCGGCAGACAATGCACCTGATCGACGCCGGCGGCAGCGGCCGAGCGCAGCAAGGTGCCGAGATTGCCCGGGTCGCGCAGACCATCGACGAGACAATGCAGGCCACTGTGGCCGGGGCTGAGTTGTGGCTGGGAGACGACGGCTACGACTTGCTGCGAGCTGACGGTATCGGTGAGCGTGGCCATCAGCTCGGGCGCCAGACACAGAGCCTGTCCACCTTGATCACGTACTTGCGCGCGCAAGGCAGCGGCGTGTGCCGGCGCTGATTCGGTATAGAAAAAGAGCGCCGGTGCGAAACCAGCGCTCATGCTATCCTGAATGAGCCGTACGCCTTCCAGCAACAGTTGTGCGTGCTGAGTGCGTCCCTTGCGATGCAAAAGGGAACGCGCATGGCGATAACGGGGATTGGCAGGGCTTGTGATCAGGTCGGCGGACATCCTTAGGAATCGTGCAAAAATGAGGTCCCGTTTTTGAGCTCGGTGAGGTGGTGAGAAGTGCTGTCAGCAGCGAAATATCGGTGACCACCTGCCGGAGCTTCAGTTTAGACAAACACTTAGCCGATCGCGTTTTTAGCTACATCGACCACAGCGCCGAAGGCCTGAGGTTCGTTGACGGCCAGATCTGCCAGGATCTTGCGATCCAACCGCACGTCGGCCTGCTTCAGGCCGTGCACAAAGCGGCTATAGCTCAGTTGATGCTGACGGCTGGCAGCATTGATACGGGCAATCCACAAACGACGAAAATTTCGCTTGCGTTGACGGCGATCGCGATATGCGTAGAGTAACGCATGAATCATGGATTCGTTGGCGGTTTTGAACTGCCGATGCCGGGCGCCGTAGTGCCCTTGGGTGAATTTCAGGACTTTCTTGTGTCGGGCGCGACCTGTGACGCCTCGTTTAACGCGTGTCATTGCTTAATACCTCAATCGCGACTAACGGAATTTCTTCAGGTAGGGGGCCAGTTTTTGCAACTGAATGCGATGGCTGGGTTCGCTGTCGGTCATCAGTTTATCGAATTGGCGTTTGGAGTGTTTGGGGGTGCGGCGCTTGAAGTGACCTTTGCCCTGCTTCACATGACGCAGTTTTCCGTTGGCAGACATGGTAAACCGTTTGGCTGCACCCTTGTAGGTTTTGATTTTTGGCATGGTAGAGGTTCTCCTTAACATGAAATAGGTGCTACTCATTTGAGGAGCACCCTATTTCGAATCGGTAACAGGATGATGGTTCTGAATGGCTGGGGGGAGTAGATGTATAGAATGAGTGGCGATCAGGTGCGCAGCGGGGCCAGGATCATGAGCAGGCTGCGGCCCTCAAGATTGGGCCTGATCTCGACTTCACCCACGTCGGCCAATTCTTTGGCAAAGTCTTCTAGAATTTCTTTCGCAACTTCAGGATGGCGGATCTCGCGTCCACGGAAACGCACACGTACCTTGACCTTGGCGCCGCTTTCCAGGAATTTGCGCGCCTGGCGCAACCTGACCGCGGTATCGTGTTCTCCGGTCTTGGGACGCATACGAACTTCCTTCACCTCGACCTGTTTTTGTGCTTTGCGAGCTTGTTTATCGCGCTTGGCCTGCTCGTACTGATACTTGCCAAAATTCATCAGCCGACAAACAGGTGGTTTGGCACCAGGAGCCACTTCAACCAGGTCCAGATTTTTTTCTTCCGCCAACTGCAATGCTGCAGAGGGTCTCATTATGCCAAGCTGTTTGCCATCGCTGTCGATGACACGAACCTCGGGAGCGCGGACGCGCTCGTTAATCCGCACAGTTGGCTGCCGATGAGTCGGTTTTGGAGAGCTTCTTCTTCTGGCTATTGGGAGCCTCGCTTCATAAAAATGCAGGGGAGCGCTGCCCGTCTCTCTCGACAGGCATAACGCCAAATCATTGCCCCATGACCAGTTGTTGGGGCGTCAGTGAACATTCGACTTGAAAGGATACCATAGTGGTTTTGGTGCGTCAAATCACGTCAGAGCTGTGTTAGTCTCATGCATGATCCTGTCGTCTCTAAACATATCATTCCGATGCAACTCTACGCTGGTCCTGGCTCATTGTCATATGGTACGTCGTGTTACTGAAAAAGTGTCCATTTTTTAGTATACTGAAAATATCGAGAGTAGCGAAGTCTGGTATTGTGAATCTCTCGTTTGTATAGTGCGCAGATATTTTCACGAAAAAAGGAAGCGCTCGGCGCATCCGTGATGCGCCGCAGCTCTACCTCCAACCTTACGCCCAATTTCCGGGGACGCACCCATCCTCATCGACAAGCTATTTAGGAGGAGGGTATGATGTTAAGAAAAACACTTTTGATAGCGGGCATACTCGCTTTTATTGTTGCATTGCTATCCAACTCTGGTGTGGCCGATGAGTATTTTTCAGAAGAGACTGGGACGAATGCATGGTCTGATCTTAGCGGGGATAGGCCGGATATCATAGCGATGGCGAAGAATGCCGACACGACCCCCCAGGAAATGTTGCGGCGCCTGCGACAGCGTGAGTCGATCGACAACATGTATAGTCATCTTAAATCCAGTTACCCGCAGCACTTTGGTGGCTTGTATATCGAACACAAACCAGATTACAGAGTGGTTGTACTGTTTGCCAACGACGTTCCTGCCGACATATCACAAGCTATTCCTGATGATATTGAGGGAGACGTCGAGATACGAACCGTGAGTTTTACGTACCTTGAACTTGAGCAAGCACACACACGGGCGCGGACGCTTTTGCAAAACAGCGATTTGTCATTTCATTCCAGCATTGACGTTCAGAAAAATGTTGTCAATATCTACGTCCCACAAACGGTAACGGAAAGCTATGAAGAGGTGCTTTCCCGTGATCCATCATTGGCGAACAAGGTGAATCTCATCAAGGGAGGGTTAGAGGTGCTAGTACACGACGGCCTAAATAATAGGAGGGTTGTCGAGCGTTAGCCGCATCCGTGCTCAAACGCCAGAATCATCTTGCCAAAATCCGGGGATGCACCCGATGGATCGGGGGCGATGCCGTTTGCCCGGGTGGCTGGTAGCTGGGAAACGATGTTTCGGGCTATTGCCTACCGACGCTTGGCGGGCACCATGCTATACTGATACACTTTCCTACAGCCTCTCTCATTCTGACTCCCTGGCGACCACTTTCCCCGAAAAACTGATGCGATACGAAAATCCCCTCAAGCGCGTGCAGCGCCTGCGCCAAGTCAAAGCTCGCCCCAGTCAAACCAGCGACAGGGTGCCCCCCGGCCAGTTTGTCACCGATCGTTTCCCGGTGCTGCAGTACGGGATTATCCCCCAGATCGATCTGGCCACCTGGACTTTTCGTGTGTTTGGCGGCGTTGAGCAGGAACTGGCATTGGACTGGGATACTTTTCGGGCTTTGCCGGAGACCACCATCACCCGCGATATTCACTGTGTGACCCGCTGGAGCAAGCTCGATACCACCTGGAGCGGGGTGCTGTGGCGCGCCTTTTTGCGTGAACAGGCGATCCGGCCTTTGCCAGAAGCCACACACGTGATGTTCCATTGCGCACAGGGTTACACCACCAATGTGGCCCTCGATATTTTGGATGATGATGACACCATGTTCGCCTGGAGCTATGAGGGCAAGCCTCTCACGCCCGAACATGGCTGGCCATTACGGGCGCTGGTTCCCAAAAAATACTTTTGGAAGAGCGCCAAGTGGATACAGGGAGTCGAGTTTATGGCTGCCGATCGGCCCGGATTTTGGGAGGAGAATGGTTATCACATGGCAGGAGACCCCTGGCGGGAAGAGCGCTTTGGCTGGTAAAATATGCCGCACGACCGGCACATGAATCCCTTTTGAGTTAAGCCAGGAGGCTGATATGAACCTTGATTTTCCCGCCATCGCCCGTGAGGCGTTGCCGTTGCTTTCGACAGATCAGATGCGGGAAGTGGATCGGCTGATGATCGAAGAATACGGCATCCAGTTGATGCAGATGATGGAGAATGCGGGCCGGAACCTGGCGGATATGGCCGAGCACATGTTGGCAGGGTCGGTCAGAGAACGGCCGGTGTTGGTGTTGGCCGGGCGGGGAAACAACGGCGGCGGGGGGTTGGTGGCTGCCCGGCATCTCCATAACCGCGGGGCCGAAGTGCAGGTGATCACTGCCTATGGCCCGGATAGCTACGCTGGCGTGCCGGCACAGCAGTTGCAGATTCTGCTGCAAATGGGCGTATCGGCATCGCCGGCGGAATCAGGCTGGGCCTTACCCCCGGCTGATCTCATCATCGATGCCCTGATCGGCTATGGTTTGCAGGGCAATCCCCGTGGCGCTGTGGCCGATCTCATCCAGTGGGCCAATGCCCACCCGGCGCCGGTGCTGGCGCTCGACGCCCCTTCCGGGCTGGATACGACTACCGGCAGGGTGTATGAGCCGTGCATCCAGGCCACCGCCACCATGACCCTGGCCCTGCCCAAGTCCGGCTTGATCAGCGCCGAAACCAACAAGGTGGGGGCATTGTATCTGGCCGACATCAGTGTGCCCCCTGAGCTGTACGAAGCGTTGGATATCGAATTGCCGCCGCTCTTTGCGGACGCGCGCATCCTGCAGGTGTCATAAATCATGCCCGAGGCATGGGGCGTCGCTCTGCAAATCATCGCTTATGTGGGTATGGCCGTGGGCCTGATTGGCACCCTGGCGCCGGTGATCCCGGGCCCGGTGATGATCTGGCTCAGCGTGTTGCTGTGGTCCTGGGCCGATGGATTCAGCCATCTGGGCTGGCCGGCCCTGGCGCTTTTGGCCCTGCTGGCCCTGATCGGCGAGGGCAGCGATCTGTTATTTGCGACGGCCGGCGCCCGTCGCGGAGGCGCCTCGTGGAAGGGTCTGGTGATATCGAGCCTTTTGGCGCTGCTGGGCTTTGTGTTTTTCAGTTTCCCCGGCGCCCTGGCAGGCGGTATGGGCGGTTTGCTGGTGTGGGAAGCCCGGCGCCATGACGGCGATTGGCAGCAGGCCTGGCGGGCTGGCAAAGGCGTGATGATTGGCTATGTGGTCTCAGCACTGGTGCAGGTATTGGTGGCGTTGGTCATGATCGCCGTCTTTGTGTGGCAGGTGTGGCTGTAAATTGACATGCAAACGTCGGCCTGGAGTCATGCTTTTGCTGGCTGATATGCTAAAATGCAGGCAATGCAGGGCACATCCTGTTCATCCCCCCACCCGTTCACATGCAGTGCCTATCTTTCTCTTATGCAGCACTTATGATTCTGTGTTGTAATAGAATTGGGGTGGCGGCGTGCCCCCACCCGTTCACAGATTGAATTCTAACCTGCAAACCCGTCAGGAGGATTGACTGATTATGATCATTTGGATACTTTTCGCGGTACCTGGCCTGTTGTTGGGCCTGTGGGCCCAGATGCGCGTCAAAAGCGCCTTTGCCAAATATAGCAAGGTTGGAACGGCCAGCGGCATTACCGGCGCCGAGGCCGCGCGCCGCATTCTCGATCATTACGGGCTGTATGATGTACGCATCGAAGAGGTGAAGGGCTTCCTGTCCGATCACTATGATCCTCGGAAAAAGGTCCTGCGTCTCTCGCCCGATGTCGGCCGCAGCTCCTCGATTGCGGCAGTGGGCGTGGCTGCACACGAATCCGGCCATGCTCTGCAAGATGCCAAAAGCTATGCTCCCCTGAAATTGCGCAGCTCGTTGGTGCCGGCCGTGCAGTTTGGCTCCTGGTTAGGCCCGCTCATCTTTATGGCAGGCTTTTTCCTGCAGGCATTTATCGGCAGCCCCTTTGGTTTTCAGATTGCGGTGATCGGTCTGGTATTGTTTGCAACGACCGCATTGTTCAGCATCATCACTTTGCCGGTCGAATTTGACGCCAGCAGGCGGGCCAAAAAGGAGTTGGTAGCCATCGGCATCCTCAGCTCTGGCGAGATGGTGGGTGTAAAAACCACCCTGAATGCCGCTGCACTCACGTATGTGGCTGCCGCGGTTGCTGCTATCGGTCAGGTGCTGTATTACGCCTTCTTGTTGTTTGGCCGCCGACGCTAAAGCATCAGTTGTGTGCAGCCCCCCCATCTGCTGACAAGAGGATGGGGGGGCGGTCAGGTGGAGCGCATTGTTAGCCCTTGATGTTTCGTCAATGTTCATTAAAGGCTCCTCTGGAAAAAGGGCGGAATCAATACCAAAGGTCGAGACAACAGCGAAAATGGGTGGGTTTGAGTACGGTCTTCTCGGTGAAAACCAATGATTTTTCAGCGATCTTTGTGCCCTCTGCGGTAAAACAGTTTTTTCAGGGGAGTCATTAGAGCCCGGGCAAAATAAAATACAACCCTATGGCCAGGAAAAACGCCATATATCCAATGATAAGGAATTTTGCAGTGAATATTACAGGGTTATTTGTATTTTCATGTGTAACATATAGCTTGTATGCAATCAGATTTGCTAATGAACCAAACAGACTGCCAAACCCACCGACGTTCGTCCCCCAGAGCAATGCTTCCCAATTGGTTGTGAACTTTGCAAATAGCAGGGTCGCAGGAACATTGCTTATGATTTGACTGGCGAGGGCAGAAAACAGGAAAACATGCTCGGAATGCTTTATCTCGGATGCCAGTAGCATTTTCATGTTTTCTGCAAGACCGAAGAAGAAAAAGAAACTGAACAAAAGTGCATAATCGACACGAAGAGTTTTTCTGTCAAATAACAGTGCGAAAATGACAACCAGAAGACTTGTTAGAAATGGCAACACATGAAGAACGGTTAAGAGGACGATAATGAGCAGGAATCCGTAGATATATGCAGACATATTGATATTCTGCAATTTCGCTGGATTATGCGTGTTGGTTTTGGTTTTAATAATAAACGATGAAATAGCTAAGATAATCAAAAAAGTCAATGAAAATGGTGCAATGGTCGTTATAAATGTTACCGGGTGTAAATCATAGTACCAGTAGATAAAAAGATTTTGTGGGTTACCAAAGGGTGTTAATGCAGAACCAGCATTAGCGGCTAATGCTTCAAAGATAACCAGAATATCCTTGCGATCTATGTTAAGCGTCAAAGTTAGCGGTACAACCACAATCAAGGCAACGTCATTTGTGACCAGCATGGAGAGGAAAAAGGTTGTTGCCACCAATTTTAATGGTATGGCTTTTCCTTCCTCGATGCTTTGGGAGAACCTTGATATCAATCCATTGCGTTGCAGCCCCTTAACAGCAACAAAAAGCGCAAATAGGATAAACAGCACCTGTAATTCTTGAGTAGAATAGGATGGAAAATGCTTGGTATAAACCGATGTCAGCACAAAGCCAACACCAGAGGCTATTAACAGCCATTCTTTCAGGACAAAATCAATCAATATGCTTTGGATTTTCAATCAATCTTCCGGTTTCGGGTATGAGGATTAAGGGTTTGCGTTAGCGGCGGCTGAGTGGGCGTGGATTCTATTTGGGAGCGGGATTTTGTTCGAGTGCGGAAAATGCTTTGCTAAGCTGCATGTATCATTTTCGCCAGACGCCAGTAAGTGCGATGATACCAAAAAAGGGAGAGACCTATCAACCCTGAGTGAACATCCATCAACGCCCTTTCGTTTTGCTCTCGCTGACTGAAGTCAGGCTCTTCAGGCCTGCGGCCAGGAGTCGGCCTGCGCCGACTCTCCATGTGGCGAAGACCGGACGGCGATGGCCGATTCCCGGCCCAAAGCGCCCAAAGAGCCCGAGCCTGCCCTCGATCGCAGTGAAGGGTACCCTCGTCCAGCGTGGGCCCTAAAAAAGAGTAATTCTTTGACGCCTCCTTAGGCTGTTTGGTCTGATAACCGCGGTCTCATGGCATAGAGGCCAAGTCCTAAACTCGATGCAATACCACCCAGTATAAAAGGCCAGCTATGACCATATTGCCATAACAGGCCCCCCAGAAGCGGGGCAGGGATTGTGGCCAAGCCCCGAATCAGGTAGTAAAGGCCAATGATACGACCGCGGTGTGCTTCTTCTGCCAAATCAACAATACGGGCCTTTCTAGCGGGTTCACCAATTTCACGTAGTCCTGCGACGACGAAGGCCAGGAAAAGCCACTTCGACGGAAGTGCGACCAAACTTAAAGGGAATAGCGCAAAAAAAGCAAAGGTTGCCAGGATAAAAGGCTGCCTCCCCCAACGGTCAGCTAGATAAGCCGCGGGCAGGTATCCAACAATAGCCACCACCATCTGTAAAGATATGAGTGCGCCAAATTCGAGAGGCGTTTTCTCATGGACATTGATAACCCAAAGGACGGCATAGATCGCCGCCATATTGGAGCCAAAGCGCACCAGGCAATCAGCCAGCAGCAACCGCTGTAATGACTCAGGCATAAGACGCCAAATGAGATTTAGTTGCGTTCGTTGAGTGTCTTGACGGGGTGTAGCGTCATGGTAGAAATGGGATTGCAAATAAATGGCGAACAGCGCGAACAGCAAAGCTACTGCAAATCCAATGTGCATGCCAGACACGAGGCCCAAACGTGCTAACAAATACCCCCCTAAGGGCGGCGCAATCACGATAGGCACACGCTTCCAAATAGACTGAACGCTAAATCCCATCGCTCGCTTGGAGCGACTGAGTGTATCACCGATGAGCGCAAAGATCGCTGGCTGCGACATGCTGCTCCATGCCAGCACGAACAAAGTACCAGCTATCACCAATTCCCATCGAGAGGTCAGGAGATACAACAAATACCCGATCGCTGCGATGATATTAAACAGGGTCAAAGCTCGTTTGCGCCCTAATTTATCGGCAAGCCAACCGCCTGGATATTGGTATAGGGTGTCTACAACTCGCTTGAAAGAACCGTATGCGCCGATGGCTATAGCGCTGGCGCCCAGGGCTTCAAGGTATTTGGGCATGAAGCGAACCCAAAGTTCTTCCCCCATCCCAATCACTAATAGAGCACCGAGCAAAACGAGAATATTGTGTTCTAAAGCAAAGAATTCCCTAACTGATTTTCCACGTTGTGAGCTTTGCATCACTTATTCCAATAGCGCAAAAGGCGCAAGATTTAAGTTCAACGAAATAATGATTGATGTGGCGCGACCAGCACGCGGCCAAGCCTGCCTGAGCATAAGCAACCGCCATGATCCCCCATCGCCGCGAGCAAAAAAGCCGCCATAGTATCTCTTGACCCATCAATTCAACTGCCTACAGACGGCTTTTGGCCGGGATTTTCTTGATATCATGGTCTGCACGCCAGATAATCTTCTCATTTGTCTTGCTTGGACGGCCACCAGCCCGTATAATTGGGGCATTATACGGGCTGCAGGCTGCTTAAAAACGGAGAATTGATCAGCTTTTCTTGTACTATAGATCATTCGCCTTGTCAAACCGTATGTCACCCCCTTCTTTCTCAACATTTGAATCTCACATTAGCCGTATGATAGAATCGGGTATGTTGATTTGCTGCCATTGAATTATGACCTACGTGCTCCTCGGTCTCTCCCTCGGCTTAAGTGCCGGCATTGCGCCCGGCCCCTTGCTGGCGCTTGTGCTGCAACGCAGCTTGCATCATGGCACCGCCAGCGGCATACGCGTGGCCCTGGCGCCTCTGATCACGGATGTGCCCATCGTGGCCCTGGCGTTTGTGCTGGTGGGGCGTATGTCGACGGCGTGGGTGCAGGCGATGCTGGGAGCAGGGGGTCTGTTTGTACTGTGGCTGGCTTATGATGCCTGGCGTCAGTCGCACAAGGTGCTGGTGCTGAACACCGCCCCTTCTGCCAAACAGGATGTGTTACATGGGGCGATGGTCAATTTTCTAAATCCCCACCCCTATTTATTCTGGCTCACCGTCGGCGCCCCGACCGCGGTGCGCGCCTGGCGCAGCACCCCATGGGCGGCCATAGGCTTTGTGCTGGCATTCTATGTGTTATTGCTGGGCAGCAAGATGATCTTGGCCGTGGCGGTGGGACGGGCCCGGTCTTTGCGCCGAGAACAACTGTGGTTGCGTTTTTCGGCCCTGCTGCTGGTTGTGGCCGGAGCCTGGATGCTGGTCACGGCCCTGCAAGGATTGACAGGTCTTTGATGATCCACATTCGCACCCTGCGCCCCCGCGACTGGGAGGCCGCCAGCGCCCTCCTGAACCAGAGCACCGCCAGTCTCCCCTATCACTGGATGCTGATCCCCGCCGAATTCCAAATCCTCATGCTTGCCGATGCCGGGGCGCCGCACCTGAAGTTGCGGTTGGACCCCGCCGGCTGGTTGGTGGCGGTCGAAGGGCCTCGCCTGTTAGGCATGGTGCAGGTCGTGATCTCAGGCGCCTATCTGGACCTCACCCCCCCCCAGGGCTGGTTGCGCTTGCTGGTGCTGGCCCCCGACGCCCCCCTCGCTGCTGCCAGGGGTCTCTTGCATACTGCCGATCGCTATTTCCGGCAGCACGAGGTGCGGGAGATCACCGCCTTCGCCCCCGAGACAGGCTTTGCCTGCGTGCTGGCAGGCCGCGGCTGGTTGCCCGGAGACCGGCTGGATTTGCTCCGGGCCATGGGCGAAGCCGGCTACCAACTGCGCGACCGTTGGTTGATGTACGAAAAGCACCTCGCCCGGCCCAGCCCCGAAATCCTGCCCCGGCTGACGGGTTTGCGCCTCAATTGGCGCAGCGCCGAGACAGAGCAGATCGAATTCTGGCTCCACCACGAACACGCGGCCGTGGCCCATATTCACCTCAATGCCCAAACACTGCTCTCGCAACGAACGCAAGCATTGACAGCATCACTCGATTACTTCTTTGTTTCCGAAGTCCATCGCCGCCAGGGATTGGGGCGTTGGCTACTGCAACGGGCTATGAACGAATTATTCGCCCGCCAGTACGTGCGCCTGCTTATGCACATCAACCATCAAGACGCTGCCATGCAAAGCCTGTTGCTGCAATTGGGCTTCGACGAATTGCCTTTGCGCGGCTACACCTACGAGAAAGACCTCCATGAATCCTGACTCCCCATCCCCTGTCATTCACTATCACCCCACCCTCTTTTTTCGCGGCGCCACGGTGTTTCTGGCCCTCTCTACGGTGTATCTGGGCAGCGAAGTGTGGCGCACCGGCGATTTCTTCGTCATCCTCTTCTTTATAACCGTGCTGATTGCCACCGCCGGCATGGCATTGGGATCGCTGGCATCGGCCACCTGGGATGGCCAGACCTTCAGCTATCGCGTCCCCCTGCGTCCCCTGCGCACACTGACGTCGGCACAGATCATCGACATCGAAATAGTGGGACGCCGCACCCGGGCCTTACTCATTCATTATCATCCCTGCGACGAACAGGGCCATATCGACCGTACCCAGGAGCTCTTCCTGAATCTGACCCCTTTGCAGGACCAGATAGAGTTATTGCTGTGCCTGCAAGGTGAAGAGGAGACCCCATCTGCTGACGCCTGATCCACAGCCGATTTCGGAGCTATTGCTGGCCGGCTGCCGGCGCTTGCTGGCCGCGCCCGGCCTCGATGTGCGGGTATTGCAATGCCAGCCGTTGCCGGGAGGGCTGTCGGGCAGCGTGTTGGAACGGTGTTCGTTGCAGGTGCACGACGGCGCCATCGACCGCACCCTCATCCTGATCCACAAACGCGGGGCGGTGGTGGCTGGCGCCTTCCTGCGAGGCGCGTCCCAGCGAGAAGCCTGGGTCTACCACTCTCTGCGCCCACACATCCCCCTCACCCTGCCAGACATCGTGGCCGTAGATGTGGACCAAGGCGATATCTGGATGGTACCCTTCGCGGCCTCGAAGCCCGGCAACCATTGGTCTGCAGCCTGGGATAGGGACGATGTCGAGCAGAGTTTGCAGGATTTGGCGCGCTTGCACCATCACTTTTGGGGACAGACGGCGGCGCTGGCGCAGCACTCCTGGCTGGCCCGACCCATCGGCCGGGATGCAGAGGCACTGCTGGCCGACGCCCGCGCGGGCCTGTCGGCGTTGCAAGCTGCCTCCGCCTATGATGCCGTGTTGACGCCAGCCATTGTGCAACAGTGGTTGGCGCTTGCCTATCAGCCACAGCCTCTGTTAGACGAACTCCGTGCCGCGCCCGCCACCTTGCTGCACGGGGATGCCGGTTTTCAGAACATCGCCATCACCAAAAAGAGACATCGCCGTATCTGGTATGACTGGCAACTGGCTGCGATAGGCCCGGCCGTGCTGGATGTGGTCACATTTCTTCATCCCTGGGCTTATCCCCAGGCGCGTCCCCCCCTGTCTTTGCCAGAGATGGCGGAGCTTTACCAGCAGGCAATCAGGCAAACCGGCATCTCCCTGGAGCAAACAGCATGGATGCGACAATTGGATGCAGCCCTGTTGTGGCGCTGGCTGAGCCAATGGGCACCATTATTGGGCTTGTATCGTCAGCGACTGCGTAATGACGTGCGAGAGCGGCTATACCAGGTGTTTACAAAAGTGCACTGGCCCGCTTTACAGCGATGGTCCAGGGCCCGAACCTGATTTATGTCATAGCTACCTGGCCAAAAATAAGATAGAATGGGGGTTAGGCAATGACGCCTTTTTGCTGTCTCAGCTCTTACTTATCTGAAAGGAGTTACCTATGTCTCTTCGTGAAGAAGCCTTAAACTATCATTCTCAGGGGCGCCCAGGGAAAATTGAAGTCACACCAACCAAGCCGTTGCTCACCCAAAAGGACTTGTCGTTGGCGTATACCCCCGGCGTTGCGATTCCCGTATTGGAAATTGCCGAAGACCCGGAAAAAGCGTTTGAATACACGGCCAAGGGCAATTTGGTGGCGGTTCTGTCCAATGGCACCGCTATCCTGGGGCTGGGGAATCGGGGGGCGCTGGCAGCCAAACCGGTCATGGAAGGCAAGGGCGTTCTGTTCAAACGCTTTGCCGATGTCGATGTCTTTGATATCGAGGTTGACACTTTAGATCCCGATGAGATCATCCGCGTCGGTCAATTAATATCCCCCACCTTTGGCGGCATCAATCTCGAAGACATCAAAGCGCCCGAATGCTTTTACATCGAGGAAGAACTGGAGAAGACAACCAATATCCCCGTCTTCCATGATGATCAACACGGCACGGCCATTATTTCGGGGGCGGCGCTGCTCAATGCTTTGGAACTGACGGGAAAAAAGATCGAGGACATCAAGATCGTCATCAATGGTGCCGGAGCTGCGGGCATTGCCTGTGGCGAGTTTTATATTGGTTTGGGGGCTCAACGTGAGCATATCATCATGTGCGATAGCCGTGGGGTCATCTACAAAGGCCGCACAGCCGGCATGAATCCCTACAAAGAACATTTCGTGCAGGAAACGGAAGCGCGCACTCTGGCTGACGCACTGGTCGGGGCCGACGTCTTTATGGGGGTTTCTATCGCCAATGTGGTAACGAAAGAGATGGTGCGCAGTATGGCGGATAAGCCGATTATCTTTGCCATGGCCAATCCCTATCCCGAGATTTCTTACGAGGACGCCAAGGAGGCTCGCCCCGACGCCATCATGGCCACCGGCCGTAGTGACTATCCCAACCAGGTCAATAATGTACTGGGCTTCCCCTTCATCTTCCGCGGTGCTCTCGACGTGCACGCCACCAATGTCAACATGCCGATGAAAGTCGCTGCCTCCCAAGCGCTGGCTCAATTGGCGCACGAGGATGTGCCGGACAGCGTGCTCAAAGCCTATGGTGTCGATAGCTTGCACTTTGGCAGCGAATACATCATCCCGAAACCACTGGATCCCCGCGTGTTGACACGTGTGGCGCCGGCGGTGGCCCGGGCGGCCATGGAAAGCGGTGTGGCTCGCAGGCAAATTGACATCGATGCCTATCCTGATGAACTGCGCAAACGGCAGGGATTGGGTGGTATCGTCATGCAAAAGATCATCCGCAAGGCGCAGGAAAATCCCAAACGCGTGGTATTGGCAGACGGTGCACATCCTCGCATCCTGCGTGCTGCATACATCATCGAGCAGGAAGGCATTGGTACGCCGATTTTGCTGGCCGATCCCGACGACGTCGAGGCCCAACTCGGCCAATTACAACTCGACTACAAACCCACCGTGGTGCCTCCGCAAAGCTGCGAAAAACATGAAGAATACGCCCACGTGCTCTATGAGTTGCGACGCCGCAAGGGCGTAACGCTGGGCTCTGCCCGCCAACTGGTGCGCCAGCCCAACTACCTGGGGGCGCTCATGGTGCAAACCGGTGACGCCGATGCCTTTGTCTCAGGTCTGACCTACAATTATCCCGATGTGCTGCGACCTGCCCTGCGGGTGGTGGGCACACGCCAGGATGTCAGCATCATCAGCGGTATCTATCTGATGATCGTACACGATCGGCTGTATTTCTTCGCCGATGCCACCGTGAACCCCGATCCCACCTCCGAACAACTGGCTGAAATTGCCATCGAAGCAGCCGAAGTAGCCGAGACCTTTGGCGAAGAACCCCATGTGGCCATGATCTCGTTCTCCAATTTCGGCAGCACCCGCTATCCGCAGAGCGAGAAGGTGCGCAAGGCCACAAAACTGGTCAAACAATTGCGCCCGACGCTCAATGTCGATGGCGAAATGCAGGTAGATACAGCCGTTTCCCCCGATTTCATGGAGGAAAACTTCCCCTTCAGTAAAGTCAGAGATGCCAATGTGTTGGTCTTCCCCAACCTGGATGCAGCCAATGCCGCTTACAAGCTGCTGGCTCGCCTGGGTGGCGCTCAGGCCATTGGCCCCATCCTGCGGGGGATGGCCAAGTCTATCCATGTCATTCCCACCGGTTCCGAAGTACGCGACATTGTCAATGCCGCTGCCCTGGCCGTCGTCGAGGCCCAACAAAACGATCAATAACACCATCAGGCATGGTACGTAGGAGGAGAAATTCTCAGAGAGAGCGTGCCAATGAAGCTGGCGGATCTGCGCATCCGCCAGCTTTTTTATTCATGGTTCACGATCCCTTCATGTTGTAGGTGAATGAATCGTAATGGTCGGTGACCGCGATCATGACCCGGCGTTTGCTTGCTGTTTGGCACTCTTTTTGCGCCGGCGCTCGGCCCGGCGGCTGATGCGATTCCACACACCGGTCAGGCCCATGGCCTTTTTGGCGGCCAGCAGCGTGGCCTGGGCCTCCTGGCGTGTGCGCAGGGTGCCTTCGTAGATGACCTCGTCTACAAAGCCGGTGTCGGCTTCGATCTGCGCCCGGCGCTGGCGAATCGGATCCAGGAAGTTGTTGAGAGCCAGGGTTAGCTTTTCTTTGACCTCGACATCGCCCACGCGCCCGGCCTGATACCGGGCTTTCAGGTCTTCCACTTCGGCCTGATCGGGGTTGAAGAAGTCATGATAGATGAATACAGGGTTGCCTTCGACCGTGCCGGGAATATCGGCGCGGATGCGCTTGGGATCGGTGTACATGCTAAAGACTTTTTTGCGCACGGTTTTGGCGTCGTCACTGAGCAAGATGGCGTTGCCCAGGCTCTTGCTCATCTTGGCCTGACCATCGGTACCGACCAGCGTACCCATTTGGGGCACCATGGCTTCGGGGATGGGGAAGACTTCGCCGTACAGGCTGTTGAAGCGACGGGCGATCTCGCGGGTGATTTCTACATGGGCGAGGTTGTCTTTGCCCACGGGCACGAGATGGGCGCGGGGGGTGAGGATGTCGGCCGCCTGCAGGATGGGGTAGCCCAGCAGGCCATAGGACATTTCTTCTTTGTGGGCGGCGCGGGCCATGTCCTTCAGGCTGGGCAGCCGTTGCAGGCGGGGGACGGTGACCAGATTCTGGAAGAGGGTGTTCAGCTCGTAGACTTCGTGAATGGCCGATTGTAGATAGATGGTGACTTTGACCGGGTCGATGCCGCAGGCCAGGTAATCGATCACCATCTGGCGGGCGTTTTCGTCGATGTGGCTGATGTCATCGCTGCTGTTCTTGGTGGTGAGCATGTGCAGATCAGCGATGATGAGGAAGGTCTTGTACTCGTGCTGCAAACGCACGCGGGCTTCGATAGAGCCCAGATAGTGGCCCAGATGCAGGCGTCCTGTGGGCCGGTCGCCGGTGAGAATACGTTTTTGTGTGGTCATGATAGTTGTTCTCGAATGGAAGAGGTGAGAAAAAAGTCAGGCAAAAAAAAGCCCCACGCCGTAAGGACGTGAGGGACGAATTGCGTGGGAATGCATCCGCGGTGCCACCCTCGTTAGCCGACGGGGGCTATCCCTGACCTGAGCCAGGAAGCCGGCGCCGAACTCTCTCTACGATTGCAGCACCTTGCCACAACCAGCGCCCTGATAACGGAGGCGTCTCCGGAGCAGCCTACTTGCCCGATGGCTTTGGGTGCTCAGCTCCCCGGCCCATTCGCCACGAGCGCTGATGCCGACTTCGCAGCACTCGTCGGCTCTCTGACTCCCGCTTTCGTGGGTACTTTTCCGGTTCTTCGCTGTTGGTGCGATGAAATTGTGGACTCAAGCATAGCAAAGGTGGGCGTAATTGTCAAAAGGGAGCAGAGATGGGGGTGTGTTTCAATTGAGGGGCGCCAGTTTGCTGAAGCGGGGGCTTTATGGTTGAATTCACCTATGACCGCTCTCACTTCCAGCGCCGAATTTACACTGCCCCAGCGCTACAAAACCAATCGCCGCAGCGTGATGCGCTGGCTGGTGTCGCACAGCATCCGCTATTGGCCCTTGTGGCTGATCATGATAGTGGGCGCGTTCAGCAACGCCATTCTGGCCGCGGCCATTCCCGTGCTCACGGGCCAGGCCTTTAACGGCATTCTGGCAAAGCCGCCCCAGACCGCGATCTTGATACGCATCGCCCTCTTGATCGTGGCCACCCAGATTGCCCGTAGTGTGTTGCAACTGGGACGCAACTTTGGGGCCGAATTGATTGGCCAGCGCCTGGAACGCGACATCCGGGATGAGCTGTATGCCAGCCTGCTGGGCAAGAGTATGACCTTCCATCAACTGCAGCCGGTGGGCGACACCATGGCCCGGGCTACGAACGATGTGCGCGAGATCAACCTGATGTTCAATCCGGGGGTGAATCTGGTGGTGGGCTCGGCCAACTTCCTGTTCATGCCCCTGCTGCTGGCGCCGCGCTATAATCCCGCCCTCGTCCTCACCCCGGCCCTTTATATTATCTTCTATGCCATCGCCCTGGCGCAATATCTGCACGAGCTCCAACCCATCACCCAGCGAGTGCGCTCGTCGTTCGGGCTCATGAACGAGCGTCTGGCCGAAGCCATCGATGGCATCGAGACCGTCAAGGGGGCGGCGCAAGAACCGGCCGAGGTCAACCGCTTCGCCCAGCGTACGCGCGCCTTCCGCGATGCTTTTGTGCATCAGGGCGATGTCGAAGCCCGCTTTCTGCCGCTTTTGTTCCTGGGATTGGCCAATGCCGGTGGGTTTTTACATGCCATCATACTCTTTCGCCGGGGTTTACTGACCGTGGGGGATATTGTGGCCTACATGGGCTTGCTGCAATTGCTGGGCTTCCCTACTTTTGTGTCGTTGTTTGCTTATTCACAGGTGTCATCCGGCCTGTCCGCAGCCCGCCGCATCCTGGAACTGATCAACAGCGAAAATAATCTTGATGAGAATGCTGCCGGTTATGAGGCGACCATGCAGGGTGTCGTTGAATTCCGCCAGGTGCGCTTTGCCTATCTCGATGCCGAGGCCGTGTTGGAAAACATCACGCTGCGCGTGGAGTCCGGGCAAACCGTGGCCGTGGTGGGCCAGACCGGTGCCGGAAAAACCACGCTGGCCAAGCTGATCAACCGCACGTACGATGTCTCGTCGGGGCAGGTACGGGTGGATGGCGTGGATGTGCGCGATTGGCGTCTGGCGGCGCTACGCCGGCAGATCAGCATTATCGAACAGGATATCTTTTTATACTCGCGCAGCATTGCCGAAAACATCGCCTTTGGCAAGCCCGATGCCTCACGGGAGGACATCGAAGCGGCGGCCCGGGCCGCACAAGCACACGAATTCATCCTCGAATTCAAGGATGGCTACGACACGGTCATCGGCGAGCGCGGGGTCACCCTTTCCGGTGGGCAACGGCAACGCCTGGCCCTGGCCCGCTCGTTTCTCACCGATCCCCGCATCCTCATTCTCGATGACTCGACCAGCGCCATCGACAGCGCCACCGAAGATAAAATTCAGCGCGCCATTTATGCCGCTGCCCGTGGCCGCACGACATTTATCATCACGCATCGACTGTCGCAAATCCGTTGGGCCGATCTGGTGATCGTGCTGCGCAAAGGGCGGATCGCGGTCATGGGCACACACGAGGATCTGCTGCAACGTTCGCCTGACTATCAACGCATTTTTTCAGAGTGATCGAACGGCACAGATCAAGTCTGGTTGCCAGATTTTTTACCCGGTGAAGGCCCGCAAACCGGAAAAGCTGTAAACAGGGCCGGTTCCAGCAGGCTTTGATTCCTCCTTTGCCAGCGTTTTGTTTACACAGCAGTTATGATCGTTTTTTAATTTTGGCTCCACTCCCGCACTTCGTTCTTGACTCCAGGCTATGGGTTTTTTCTCTAACATCGACATCGAGGCATACGACCGCCAATACACCGATCGCCAGCTCATCGCCGGTATGTGGATCTATTTTCGGCCCCACTTGCGGCGCTTGCTGCTTATTGCCCTGCTCCTTGTTGTCATTGCCAGCGCCGCCGCCGCCTTGCCCATCATTGTGGCACGCGGAGTCGATGTGGTGCAGACGACTCCCACCACGCTGACTTTGCTGCTGCTGGGGGGGGCGGTATTCCTGTCGGGTGTGATTGTGTGGGCTACCAACTGGTGGCGTCGCCGTCTCACAGCCCGCGTCCTGGGGGATGTTGTGATGACGCTGCGCACCGAGGCTTTCCGCGCCGCCGCCAATCACGATCTCTCGTTTTATGATAAATTCTCTTCCGGCCGCATCGTCTCCCGCATCACCTCCGATACCAAAGATTTTGGCGATGTGGTGACGCTGCTCACGGATGTGACCTCGCAATTCGCCCAGGCTTTGATTTTAGGGGTGGTATTATTCTCGATCAATGTGCGGTTGACACTGTATGTGTTGGCGTTTTTGCCCCTATTGTTTATTGCTGCCAGTAGCCTGCGCCAGGTGATGCGTGGCGTGACCCGGCGGGGCATGCAAGCCATGGCCAAGGTCAATGCCAATATCAAAGAAAGCATTGGCGGCATTGCCGTGGCTAAGAATTATCGACAGGAGGCGGCTATCTATGAAGAATTTGACAACGCCAACCGGGTATCGTATCGGGTCAATGTGCAGCGCGGCTTTGTGCTCTCGATAGTCTTCCCTTTGCTCAATGCGTTGGGGGGGCTGGGCACAGCGTTGATTTTGTATTTGGGAGGGATGAACGTCGTTGAGGGCGTTGTCACGGCGGGGATATGGTATCTCTTCCTCTCCAGCCTCGACCGTTTCTTCTTTCCCATCCTCAACCTGGCAGCTTTCTCTGCCCAGGTGCAGGCCGGACTCTCGGCTGCCGAGCGCATTTTTGCCCTCATCGAAGCCGAACCGGTCGTGATTCAGGTGGATGCCCTCCCCGCACCGCGCCTGCAGGGAGATGTCTGCTTTAGCGACCTTTGTTTTAGCTATAACAATGTGGAGCAAGTGTTGGATCATTTTTCGCTGCACATCCACGCCGGCGAAAGCGTGGCTCTGGTGGGGCACACCGGGGCCGGGAAATCATCCATTGCCCGCCTCATCGCCCGTTTTTACGAATTCCAGAGCGGTTCCCTGACCATCGATGGCCGCGACATCCGCACGTTCGATCTGTCCGGTTATCGTCGCCAATTGGGCATTGTCTCGCAACTCCCCTTCCTTTTCTCCGATACCGTGGCCGAGAACATCCGCTATGCCCGGCCGGATGCCAGCGACGACGAAATCCTGCAGCTCGGGCGCCAGATTGGCGGCGGCGAGTGGCTGGAAACCCTGCCCCAGGGCCTGGATACCGAGGTGGGAGAACGCGGGGGACGCTTGTCAATGGGCCAGCGCCAGATTGTAGCACTGATGCGTGTTTTGGTGCAGAACCCCGCCATCTTTATTCTCGACGAGGCCACAGCCAGCATCGATCCTTTCACCGAATGGCAGATCCAGCAGGCGATCCACCTCGTTCTCAGCCGTACCACCAGCATCCTCATCGCCCATCGCCTGTCGACGGTGCGGGCAGTCGACCGCATCATCGTGCTCGACCACGGTCGTATCATCGAAGAGGGGAACCACAACGCGTTGTTGGCGCAAGGCGGGCATTATGCCACGCTCTACAACACCTATTTCCGCCATCAAAGCCTGGCCTATGTCGAAGAAGCCCGACATTTGGCTCAGGAATAACACCGCCTCAAATGTCGGAGGATGGCTACAACGACCTACGAATACAGTTCTTCTTTGAGAATGCCGATGTAGGGCAGGTTGCGGTAGTGCTCGTCGTAGTCGAGGCCGTAGCCGATGACAAATCTGTCGGGGATTTCAAAGCCCACCCAATCCACCGGCACGTCCAACTGGCGCCGAGAGGGTTTGCTGAGCAAGGTGACAATACGGAGGCTGGCCGGGTTGCGAGCCAGCAATAGTGTGCGCAGATAGTCCAGCGTGTTGCCGCTGTCGATGATATCTTCGACAATCAACACATCCCGGCCCTCGATGGGTTCGTCCAGATCTTTGAGGATGCGAACCACCCCGCTGCTTTCGGTGGCCGAGCCATAACTGGAGGTCGCCATAAAGTCGATGGCGTGCGGCACAGACAGCGCCCGCATCAAATCGGCCAGGAAGACGATGCTGCCCTTGAGGACGGCCAGAAGCAGGGGTTGTTTGCCGGCATAGGCCAATGAAATTTCATCCGCGAGCTGTTGAATACGTGCTTGCAGTTCGTCAGCCGGGATCAAGATTTCGGCAATATCAGGGTGCATCTGTTTCCTCGTTATGAATTCCAGGGTAAAAAGGATAGCTCTGGCGGACAGCTTGCGGGCCAGAGGTGCCTGGATTGTAGCACAAAGTCGAGGGGCGCCTGAAAAATGGTGGCTGCACTCTTCCTGTTTGTCGAGCGAAACTTCGTCTCAAACCGACAGGAAGCAAATATTGATAACGCGGACGGACTCACTTTGAGACGATTCCTTAGCGCTCGATTGTGAATCCGTTTTGTATCCAGGCCACCGTCCCTCCTTCGATATTGGTAACCGCGGTCAGACCTTGCTGTATCAGCCAGTTGGCGGCTATAGCGCTGCGGTTGCCGGTATTACACACCAGCAACACGGCCGAGGCTTCCCGGAGTTCGTCCAGATGGGCGGGCAAGGTGTTGAGGGGGAAATTGACGGCGTCGGGCAGATGTCCTGCCGTAAATTCGTCGGGTTCACGGACATCTACCAGCAGCGAACGGTTGCTTGCCAGTCGATTTTTGGCTTTGATGACGTCGAGCTCTTCGTAGAGCGAGGTCTGATAACTGGCCTCGACCGGTTGCGTATCGACAGGATGGCCGCGATCATACCAGGCGATGATGCCCCCCTCCAGGTTGAGGAGATTGGTATAGCCCCGCTGCTGGCGGAAGGCATCGACTACCTGGCGGCTGCGGTTGCCGGAACGGCAGTAGATGATGACCTCGCGGTCGCGGGAGATTTCGTCAGCACGCTGGTTGAGTTCGCTCATGGGGATGAGCACGGCGCCGGGGATGCGGGCCTGGGCGAATTCGTCGGGCTCACGTACATCGATGAGCAAAACGCCGGCGTCCAGGTGCTGTTTGGCGTCATCGGGGAAGATCTGGTCGGAGGGGGGTGGGTAAAAAGGATCGAGTTTCATGACAGGATGGCCTATAACGAGGGTGGTGATTGGAAAATGGCTGGATGAGGGCCTGCTGGGCGGGCAGGTGTCGACAACGTGGATAGATTTTAACGCAGAGCTGCGGAGAGACAAAAGGAGGCAGAGGTTGTTTTAGCACAAAGCCAGAATCGGGTTATACTATGAGGAGTGTTTCCCGGCGGTGCCTGCTCCTTGCGACCGGCCCCTGCCATCCGCTGCTTTTATATTCAGGATAACTTGCCATGTCTTCCCAAACCCTCACCCTCTCCGATACCCGCAGCCAGCACAGCTACCAAATTCCCGTGAGCGACGGCGCCATTACCGCTCTGCACCTGCGTCAGATAAAAACCGATCCCCAGGATTTCGGCCTCATGAGCTATGATCCCGGTTTTGCCAACACGGCTTCCTGCCGTAGCAGCATCACCGAAGTCGATAGCCAACAAGGCATTATGCGTTACCGTGGGTATCCCATCCGCGATCTGGCAGATCAGGCCTCCTTTTTAGAGGTGGCTTATCTGTTGGTGTATGGCGAATTACCCACAGCCGCGGCCCTCCAGCAGTGGCGGGCTGATGTCCAGGCCGAAAGTATGGTGCACGAGAACATCCTGCGATTTTTGCGCGGATTCCGCTATGACGCCCATCCCATGAGCGTGCTCTCGGCCACGGTGGCCGCACTCTCTACTTTTTATCATGACGCCCGCGATATCCAGGATGATGCTGTCGATCGTCACACGCGGCGGCTGATTGCCAAAATGCCTACTCTTGCCGCTTACGCCTTTCGCCGCGCCACAGGGTTGCCCTTTGTGTATGCCGACGCCCGTTTGTCCTATGCCGGCAATTTGCTGAACATGATGTTCAAGATGACGGAACTGGAATACACGCTCGATCCCATGGCCGAACGGGCACTGAACATGCTGTTTATCTTGCATGCCGATCACGCCCAGAATTGCTCGACTGCCACCATGCGCATGGTGGGCAGCTCTCTCACCGATCCCTACACGGCCATGTCGGCTGCTATGTCGGCTTTGTTTGGCCAGCGTCATGGCGGCGCCGGTGAGGCTGTTGTGCGCATGTTGCAGGAAATTGGCAGCGCCGAAGGCATTCCCGCCTTTTTAGCCCGCGTCAAGGCTGGGAAGCAACGGCTGGCCGGTTTTGGTCATCGTATTTATAAAACCTACGATCCCCGCGCCCGGCTGATCAAGAATCTGGCCCAAGAAATCGTTCCTGCCCGTGGCGATCCTGCGCTCTTAGAACTGGCGCTGACGTTGGAAGAAGCCGCGTTGGCCGACCCGTATTTCCACGATCGCTATTTGTATCCCAATGTCGATTATTATTGCGGTTTCGTGTACCAGGCATTGGGCATCCCCCCCAGCATGTTTACCGTCATGTTTGCTGTGCCGCGCACAGCAGGCTGGCTGGCGCACTGGCGCGAGAAATTACACGATCCCGATCAACGCATCGCCCGTCCCCGCCAGATCTATGTCGGTACTGGCCCCCGCGATTACATGCCCCTGGCAGAACGCCAGGCCCACCCGCCTGCATCCTTCCCGACTCCGGAACTCGCCCAGGGCTCTCTCATCGTCACCATGCCCGACACTTCTTACCGGCTCCCCATTCGGGAGGGAGCCGTGCCTGCCACTGCCTGGCGGCAGATAAAGGCCCAGGGCAGCAAGGGCATTGTGGTCTATGATCCATCCTTTTGCAATACCGCCACCTGTCGCAGCAGCATCACCTTTGTCGATGGCGAACGTGGCATCATGCGCATTCGCGGCTATGACATCGGGCAGCTCGTAAACCAGTCGAACTTTTTGGAAACGGCTTATTTGCTGATCCATGGCGAGCTGCCCACTGCCGATGCCTACGCACGATGGACGTCGGAGATCAGGGCGCAAAGCCTGGTGCACGAAAAAGTGCGGGTATTTCTCGATGGTTTCCGGCACGATGCGCACCCCATGGGCATTCTCATCGGCACCTTATCAGGGTTATCGGCCTTCTATCCAGAAGCGCGACAGGTGACCGATCCTGACATCGTGGCCGTGCAGGTACGGCGGTTGATCGCCCAAATGCCCACGCTGGCGGCCTTTGCGTATCGCCATGCCCGCGGCTTCCCCACCATTTATCCGAACCCCGATCTGAGCTACACCGGCAACTTCCTGTCCATGATGTTCAGTCGCACCCAACTCGATGCCCCGCCGCATCTGGCGTTGGAGCGAGCCCTGGACAAGTTATTCATCTTGCAGGCCGATCATGAACAGGCAACTTCGACAACCTCGATGCGCACCGTGGGTAGCGCCCTGGCCAACCCCTATTCGTGCGTCGCCGCCGCCGCCTCGGCACTGCACGGCCCCCGGCATGGGGGCGCCGCCGAACTGGCCCTGAGCACCTTCAGTCGCATCGGCGATGTAAAAAACGTACCTGCCTATATCGAACAGGTCAAGCGCGGAGAGCAACTGTTGATGGGCTTCGGGCATCGGGTTTACAAAAGCTACGATCCGCGGGCAGCGGCGGTCAAGGCCATTGCCTACGAGGTCTTCGCCGTGACCGGGCAAAATCCCCTGCTCGATATCGCCCTGGAGCTGGAGCGCATCGCCCTCGAAGATGACTACTTTGCGGAGCGGCGACTCTACCCCAACATCGACTTTTACACCGGCTGCATTTATCAGGCTATCGGCATCCCTCCCACCATGTTCTCTGTCATGTTCGCCATCCCGCGCACGGCCGGCTGGCTGGCGCAATGGTTAGAGATGTTGGCCGATCCCGAGCAGCGCATCGTGCATCCACACCAGATATACCAGGGGCCAAGCGAACGCCATTATCTACCTCTCGACCAGCGCTAACGATTCCTGAATCTGTCTCTCATTGCCCATGAAACATCGAAAGCAACTCGTGATCCTCCTGCTTGTCGTGGTGCTGGCAGGCAGTATGTCGGTCTTCGTATGGCAGCATTTCCAGCGCTCGACCCCGCTGCAAGGGGACATCGAACGCACTGTCGCCCCCTACCGCTTTCATATTTTCGACTACGAAGTCCGGGCCGTGAGTGCGGAATTCGTTGCCACCCTGGGGCGGCCCGGCACGCGCCTGACCACTGAGCAGCAACTGCGCCTGGTGCGTCAGTATCTGCAGCGGGCGCAACAGATTGCTACTCTGGAGGACGAAGTAGCCAGGATCTACGCGGACAGCAGCATTGCTGATCCTGCAGATCGTAGCGCCGCATTGCGGGCGCGACTGGCTGCAGAGCGACACCTGCAAGCGCAAGTTCGGCCTGTGGTCGAGGCCATCCTGCAGCGTCAGGTAAGCACAGTCCTGCAAGAGCAAGGCCTGACCACGCTGCGGGTGCTGTGGCCACCGCTGCGCTTTAATTTCAGTGAGCCGCCCAATTATCTGATCGTGTCCCCTCGCCAACGCATCGAATTCGAGGCCGGTATCTTCCTGCGACCGGCGCTGGATATGAGCACAATTGCAGCCGTGGAAGAGGAGACCGCAACCATGTTTGACCGCTCTACCCTCATCGAGCCATTGGGCGGGCTGGGCGTATGGCCGACGATGGTGATCGATCGGGGGTCGCTGCGCTGGACGATCAGCACCGTAGCCCATGAATGGGTGCATAATTATATGGTTTTCCATCCCCTGGGCTGGCATCTGCTGGACAGCGCCGGCATGAATACGGTAAGCGAGACCGTAGCCACCATTGTGGGGGACGAAATCGGGGATCAGGTGGCTTACGAGTTTTATGGCCTGCCCCTGCCAGAGCCAGTCCCCCCCCAACGTCACGCCCCCCTGCCCCAACCTGACCCCAACCGCTTTGATTTTCGTACCGAAATGCGGCGCACGCGCCTGCGTGTCGATGAATTGTTGGCACAAGGAGATGTCACGGGTGCAGAGGCCTACATGGAAGCGCGTCGCCGCGTATTTGTGGAGCACGGCTATGCCCTGCGCAAGCTGAATCAAGCATACTTTGCTTTTCACGGGTCCTATGCCACCCAACCGGCGGCATCCGATCCGCTGGGCCCCAAATTGCAGGAACTGCGGTCATACGCCCCCAACCTGGCAACCTTTGTGCATGAGGTGCAGCAGATCAAACGTATCGAGGATGTGGATGCGCTGCTGGCTCACTGGCGGCAGCGCTATCAGGGCGAATCGGCGCAGACAGGGCCGGGGTCTGCGTCCGCATTGGCGGCTGCACCCGGCCCATGAGATGACCCCGGCTTGGGGCAGACGTTGGCCGCCTTGACACTTGCTCATAGCCGGATTCGTAATCCGGCGTACTCATAGTCGCATCATGATGCGGCCAACACACGAAAAAAGGAAGCGCTCGGCGCATCCGTGATGCGCCGCAGCGCCACCTCCAACCTTACGCCCAATTTCCGGGGACGCCCCCCCCCTCGCGGCCGATTTGACACCCGTCTACTCCTGTGTCATAATCGCCTTACTTGTGGTCCTTGGGCCACAATTCCCCTCGCTATCCCAATAGGACAGGAGGTGATGTCAATGGATTTAGGTTGTAAAACCAGCGTCGTGGCATCACCCCGGAAGTTCCGTTAAGTTGCCACGGCGCACCGTGTAGAAGGCCTCTCGCA
Organism: Chloroflexota bacterium; assembly: GCA_013152585.1. Taxonomy (GTDB): domain Bacteria; phylum Chloroflexota; class Anaerolineae; order J102; family J102; genus JAADGC01. The sequence continues at coordinate 11,535 of JAADGC010000071.1, read as the reverse complement.
AGAGAGGTCTTTTACTTTGTGTGGATGTATTTACGCCAGACATCGTGCTCTTGCAATTGATAGACCAATGCCAGGGCTATGTAGCGCGGTTGGAAGGGTGAGCGCAGCAAGCGCATATTGGCTTCGGCCGGGGTACGATCGTCTTTGCGTTGATTACACTTTTGGCAGGCCGTGACCACATTTTTCCAGGTTTTGCGGCCGCCACGGCTACGCGGGATCACGTGGTCCAGGGTGAGGACAGCGCTGCCCGGCTGGGATCCACAGTATTGGCAGGTGTACTGATCGCGCGCCAGCACCATGCGCCGTGTCAGCGGCAGGGTGAAATGCGACGGGATCCTTACATATTGCACCAGACGAATCACCAGCGGATAGGGGATCGACATGCGTTCGGCCCGTAAGCGTTGCTCGGCAGCTTCCACAAGCTCCGCCTTTTCTTTGAGCAACAGCACCACCGCGCGTTTGATCGTAACAACATTCAGCGGCTCATAGCTTGCATTCAGCACCAGCACGGCGCCATTCAAGGTGTTCATGACGACAAATGATGAGACTGGACACTGGCGCTTTCTATTTTAATCACAGATTTTTACAGAATCAAAAGGAAGTCAGCCCAGAAAGCTGTGCCATCTGTGGTTAAAAATGCCTTGGCAAACGAAAAATCACTTTCCGCCAGACTCCAGGATAAGATTAAAAGGGAGCGCCGGATAGGCACGATACACCGTCATTATAGACAGATTGGCGGTAAATTTCAAACGGCGCCCACCCGCAGGATGCGTCCCAAAACTTGACTCATCTGCTACCCCTTTCGCCCCTCAAGCCATCTGGCGAACGCGCTTTTGGCAATGAGGGGTGACCATCGGGATTTGAACCCGAAACCTCCTGGGCCACAACCAGGTGCTCTACCTATTGAGCTATGGTCACCATGGATGATGATGGGGCCCGGAGCGAGGTAGTTGCCTACCTCGTCCCGGATCTTGGCTGGCGGGCAGGGACTCGAACCCCGACTAGCGGATCCAAAGTCCGCCGTCCTGCCAATTAGACGACCCGCCATCAGATTTGTAAAGCATCTTTGTCATACTGTCCTAAACGGCAGACGACTATTCGCTGGCGAAGAGTATACCATCTTTTGCCATCGCCATGCAAAAAATCGACGCCTTTCGTCTCTCTTTTTTTCAGAACCGGGCTGCAAAAGCCGTCTGTACTCCGATCAGGGTGCCTCTTCCGGACCAGCGTCTTCGGCAGGGGGCGCTTCGCTTTCGGGGCTCTCGGTTTGCAAGCGGTTGACCAACGAATCCAATTCCTGATTCAGGGTTTTCAGTCCTTTGATCAACCCTTGCCGGACATCTCCCGTGACTTTCTTTGATTTCACCGTATCGACGAGCTTTTCCGCCTGGTGCCCCAGATCGCGGGTGACATCAGAGGTGCGAGCTTTGGCCAGCGCCTCATTGATCTCGTTGACAACGGTTCCAAAGCCTTCGCGTACTTCCTGTTCGATTTCCTGGCGTTGGGGACTGTCCAGAGCGGTTCGCAGCGCATCGCCCAGCTTCTTCCCCATCGCGTTCAATTCTTTGACAAGCGGTTTTTGTGTTTTTTGGGGTTCAGTCATGCTTTGCCTCCGGATACCTGGGAATGGAAGAAATGAACTTGGCGCCGATGGTATCGGCCATCCCGGCACGTTGGCCAGGACACCCCCATTATAACAACAATAACCGGGCGAGGAAAGGATGCGCCGAGAGTTAAGCATCGTATCGCCTAAGATGTACTTGGGCACCATTCTCTACTTCGTGCTATAATAAGAACACAACCCACTTTTTCTGATGGAGAGTAAACTATGCCCAGCCTTGGCGCCCCCGAATTGATTCTGATCATCGTCATCATCTTGCTACTCTTTGGAGCCGGTCGAGCTACGGAAGTCTTCCGTGCCCTCGGTAGCGGCATCCGCGAATTCCGCGATGCTGCTGGCGGCGACAACAAAGAGGATGCTGACAAGGATGCTGGCGAAGAAAAACCGCAAGAATAAACCTGGCTGGCGCCGGGGAGGTGTCATCCCCTCAGCTCCCCGACAGCAGTCAACCCATGGCAGCCCAAACTGCGTCCGGCCCGCAGCGGATGCAGTTTTTGTTTTACCCCCAAATGCCTGGTGAGACTTGCCCCCATATGTCCGTGACGGCGTCGATTCATCTTGCCGCCGCTATTGCCGCACCTGACACCGACGCCGCGTTGCAGCAAGCGGCCCAGGTGCGCCATGTGGCCACGCTGGTGGAATACCGGCTGGACCAAATGGGTGATTTTGATCTCGCCCGCCTGATCCAGAACAGCCCCTTACCGGCTATCATCACCTGTCGCCCTCGCCAGCAGGGGGGAGGGTTTGTGGGGGGAGAAAGAGAACGACTGGAGATTTTGCAGGCTGCCCTGCGTTTGCAAGCTCCTTTTGTGGATGTCGAGCTGACGGCGCTGGCTGCTATCGGCGCTGATCGTGCCCGCGGCTGCCGCATCATTGGCTCACACCACGACTTTGAGGGGATGTTGGGCGATTGGGAGACAGTGGCCATGCAAATTCGCTCGCTGGGGGCCGATATCATCAAACTGGTGGGCACCGCCCAGACCGAGGACGATGTGCTTATACCGCTCGCCTGGCTGCGGCGGCAAGCTCATCCCGGCATTGGCCTGGCGATGGGCGCGGCTGGACGCCTCTCACGGCTGCTGGCCCCACGCTTTCCGCCGGCTTTTCTCAGCTTTGGGGCGGTGCAAGCGGGCACGGCGCCGGGGCAAGTCGCTGTCAGCACCATGGTGGAGCGCTATCGCTTTCACGAGCTGGCCGCGGCATCTCCGCTGGTGGTGGTGCTGGGGCCCTCGGCCCCCGAGGCCACATGGCTGCAGGACTACGAAGCGGAACTACGCCGCCAGTCAGCGGTCACTGCCCGCCCGCTGGTGCTGCCCCTGCCCTGCCAACGCCTGGGGGTAGGGGTGTGGTTGAGCTTGGTGCTGGCGGGGGTGGATGGCCTCGTTCTGTTGCCGGATATCGAAATCGCGGCGGCGGTGCGGACGTATGGCCTGTCGGCGCCCGGCCACAGTTACAGAATCGAAAAATATGCCGCAGTTATGGTATCCTACGAGTACCCTGCGGTTTCGCAGTGGCACTTTTCTCCTTGACACGCTACCTTTTCACGGGAGCTGATGATGCGCCTTATTACATTTCAGTATCGGGATGATGTTTTTACAGGTGTGTTGCGCGATGAAAACATTTACCCGTTGCCGTGGTCCGATCTCAAGCACACCGCCGCCGCCGGGATGGTGGCTGTCGAGCAAGCAGCCGCGGCGGCACAGCCCTTGCCACTGGCTAATGTGCGCTTACTGGCTCCTATCCGTCAGCCCGGCAAGATCATCGCCATTGGTCTCAATTACATGGACCATTGTCGGGAACAGAACCTGACGCCGCCGCAACGACCCACGATTTTTGCCAAATTCCCCACCGCGGTCAACGACCCGGGCGGCGAGATCCGCTGGCATCCGGCACTGACACAAGCAGTCGATTATGAAGCCGAGTTGGCGGTGATCATCGGCAAAAAAGCTTATGGCGTGGCTTATGGAGATGCCTACGATTATGTGCTGGGCTACACCTGCCTCAATGATGTGACCGCGCGTGATCTGCAAAGAGACGACAAACAATGGGTGCGGGGCAAAAGCCTCGATACTTTTTGTCCCATGGGTCCCATGATCGTCACCCCCGACGAAATCCCGGATCCCCACCAGTTGGCTATCCGCTGCTGGGTGAATGGCGAATTGCGGCAGGACAGCCATACCAGCCAGTTGATCTATAACGTCCCGGCGCTGATTGCCATCTGCTCGGCGGCATTTACGCTGGAGCCGGGTGATGTGATCACGACCGGCACGCCGGGAGGCGTTGGTGTCTTCCGCAATCCGCCCGTCTTTCTGCAGCCGGGAGATCGTATCGAGGTTGAGATCGAGCATATTGGCCGCTTGCAGAACACCGTGGGCCCCTATCTGGGTAAGCAGGCATGATGGCACAGGCATGGTTGCTGTATTTCGGTGATGTCGTTGCCATCTTCTTATTCGCGGCGGTGGGACGCGGTTCGCACCAACTGGCAGCAGGAGCCGACGCTTTATTGGTCACCTTTAATACCGCAGCCCCGTTCATCATCGGCTGGTTGCTGGTGGCGCCATGGTTGGGGGCGTTCCGGCCGCAGGCGGTGGCCAATTACAAGGCGGCCATCCGCACCGTGGCGATAAGCATACTCCCCAGCCTGGTGGTTGGCGCCCTGGTGCGCGCCTTGTTCGAAGGGCATTTCAGCCCCTGGGCATTTTATGTGGTCACAGCGCTCTTTCTGGCCCTCTTTTTGATGATCTGGCGCCTTGTCTACACGTGGTTTAGTGCCTCCATGCACCGCTCCTGAAGGTCGAGCCTGGTGGCAGCCGGGATACCAGATAATGGGGTGGGTGCAGCGCCTTTGCCCTCTGCCCCGCTCATAACCGGCTGATATCCACCGACTCCGCCCTCTCTTCTCCCTGTTTCCCACGCAATCCTCTATGACCACAGCCACCTCCCCAGCCCCCCTCACCGAGATGGAGACGGAGATCGGGCAAATTGCCCGCGGCGCCGGCATTGGCCTGGGCGGGAACATTGTGTATTACGCGTTCAGCTACCTGTTCGGCATTCTCGTGGCCCGACAGGTGGGCGCCGAGCAATACGGCCTGTACACCCTGGGGGTTGCGGCTGTGACTCTGATCAGCCGTTTTGCGATCGTGGGCATGGACAGGGGTCTCATGCGTTATGCCAGCATCAGACGCGGGCAAGGTCAGGGGGCCTCACTGCGACATCTGGCGGGGCTGGCTTTATGGGTGGGGGGGATCACCAGTGGTGTGGGTGCTCTGCTGGTATGGCGCTTCCCGCAGCTCATCTTGCAGGCATTGCACTGGACCGATAAACCCCAGTTGCTGTTTTTATTGCCGGTGATTGCCATCGCCGTACCGGCCATGACGCTCACAGGCATTGCCATTGCCGGCACCCAGGCATTCCGCACCATACGCTATCGGGCCTTTGTGGTGAACGTGGTGCAGCCGGCCATCAAGTTATTCGTTTCGTTGCTGCTGATCGTGTTTTGGGGGCGGGTGGCCATGGCGCCGGTGCTGGGTTTTGTGGTGGCGCAGGTCGTGGGCACATTTCTGGCACTGTTCTTTTTGCGTCGACTGACACAGAACATCCCTGCCGCCGATACGCCTACGCCGGGGACGGGGCGACAATTGGCCCGTTTCTCGTTGCCCTTGCTTTTTTCCAATGTCATCGATTACCTCAACGGCCGCACCGAGTTGCTGGTGCTGGGGATGTTTCTGATTGTGGATATGGCCGGCATTTACAATGCGGCCGTGCGGCTGGCCGGGCTGGGCCTGATCGTACTGACCGCGTTTAATGCCATCTTCTCACCGCTGATATCCGACCTGCATCATCGTCGTGAGATGGCGCGCCTGGCGGCGCTGTTCAAGCTGGTGACCCGCTGGATTGTGACCGTGGCCATGCCTTTGTTCCTGGTGCAAATGCTCTTTGCCCCGCAATTGATGAGTCTTTTTGGTCCTGAATTCGTGCAGGGCGCCAACGCTCTGCGAATTCTCAGCCTGGGGCAACTGGTTAATTTTGCCACCGGGGCCGTGGGGGTGATGCTGATCATGTCGGGGCGCTCGGACATCACTTTTCTGAATTCATTGCTGACGGTGGTGCTGGCGTTGTTGCTGGATTTTTGGCTGGTGCCAAAGGCAGGCCTGTTGGGAGCCTCGATCGCAGGCGGGACGATTATGTCACTGATCAACATCGTGCGGCTGGTGGAGGTATGGAAGCTGATGCACATGCACCCATTCAGCCGGGCCTTTGTGCGCCCGCTGATCGCTGCCGTGCCCGCAGGTCTGGCAGGCGCCGCCTGGCTGCGCTGGCTGCCGCTGGATCACATTTTATTGCTGGCCGCCGCTTGTCTGGCCCTGAGCCTGGTGTATGTGGCTGTTTTGCTGGCCCTGGGCCTGGATGAAGGTGACCGCCTGATGTTGCGGGCGTTGCAGACGCGCTTCCAGCGCATGTTGCGCGAACTCGTTCCCGCCCGGGCAGAATAAGGGAGACGCACAGATGCCGCTCTTTGTTCTGGGCCTTGATGGCGCTACCTGGGATCTGTTAGATCCGTTGATGGCAGCAGGGCATCTGCCGCATTTGCAAACGGTACTCCAGGCCGGCGTGCGGGCGCCCCTGCGTTCGACGTATCCGCCGGTGACGGCACTGGCGTGGCCTTCGTTTTATACGGGCGTGAACGCGGGCAAGCATGGCGTGTTCTCGTTCGTGCATCGCGACCATCAGGGGAAGCAGCAGGTGACGGGCGCCAGCCATGTGCAGGCGCCTGCGATCTGGGAGCTGTTGGCGGGGACGCAGCTAAGCGTGGGGGTGATGGGGATGCCCATCACCTATCCGGCGTCGGCCCCGACAGGATTTGCACTCTCCGGCTTTTTGACGCCACCGGGTGCCAGCGGAGCGTTTGCGCCTCCCTCTTTGGCCGAGGAGTTGCAGGCTGTTGTGGGAGAGTGGATTTTTCATGTACCACCGCCTGGTCACGATGCCGATCTGGCCACCACTCAGGCGTTTGTGGCCCGGTTGATGGCTGAGACAGAGCAAAAACGTCGGGCCATCGCCTGGCTGCAAGACCGTTTCCAGCCCGATGTATTCATGACGGTGTTGATGAATCTGGATACCATCCAGCATGTGTACTGGGGCGTCCTCCATCCCCAGCATCCACGTTATCACCTCCCCGAATCTGAGCCCCTCCGCCAGGCATTGCTGCCCGCACTGAGGCAGATCGATGCTCTGATCGGCGAGGTTGCGGCCCGTGTTTTGCCGCAGGGCACACTGCTGCTCGTCAGCGATCATGGCTTCGGCCCCATGTATCGGCGTTTGGCGCTGAACAACGCCCTGGCGCAACATGGTTTTTTGCGCTTACGCCGCCGGCGCCTGCTACAGAACCGGCTGCAGCGCCGGGCCAGCAAGCTATGGCGACGCCTGGGGGCTGCGGAGGATGACGCCAGACGGCACGTGCAGGCGAATCCGGCGCTGCTGGATTTGATCGACTGGTCGCAGACAGGGGCCTTTGCGGGGGCGGCTCACGAATTGTGCATTCATCTCAATCGCAGTGATCGCTACGCACACGGCATCGTGGCCCCGCAGGACGTGCCGGCTTTGGTCGATGCCATCACGGAGATGCTGCTGGGCTTGCGGGATGAGCAGGGGCAGGCGCTAATCGCGGAGGTGCTGCGACCGCAGGAGCTGTTTAGCGGCCCTCAGGTGAGCCAGGCGCCGGATCTTTTCGTGCGTCCGGCAGATGTGCGCGATGTGGTGACGGATGGATTGTTGCGGGGTCGGCGCCTGTACCGCTGGGAGACGCAGCACGCCGGGGGCTGGCATCGGCCTGATGGGATTTTAGCTGCTGCCGGGGCGGGGATTCGAGCCCAGGCCCGGCTACACCCGCAGCCCACTTTGCTGGATATGGTGCCAACGATGCTGCAGCTATTGGGCTATATCCCACCGGCAGCGCTCGATGGCCGGGTGTTGGCCGAGATGTTGACGCCGCCGGCATCGCCACCGCAATCGTTGCCCGAGACGACGCCTGCTACGGGAGGGACGTCTGGCCTGACCGCGGATGAACAGGCTGCGTTGGAGGAACGACTGCGGGGACTCGATTATCTGACGTAGTGCGCCCTATCTCGATGTCCAAGTTGTGCGCGGCTGGCAGAACGTATACAATACACGCCTGCTACCCATTGATCCATTCATTATCTGTCAGGAAAGCTTGCCATGACCACGAATGAACCTTTGCGCCGCGAATTAGGATTCTGGGCTGCCCTGACGATCGGTTCGGGAACGATGATCGGAGCGGGTATCTTCTTGCTTTCGGGCCTGGCGGTGTCGCTCACCGGTCCGGCGGCGATCTTGTCTTATGTCAGCGCCGGTATCATTTGTCTTATTACGGCTGCCAGTGCGGCTGAGCTGGCGACGGGCATGCCCACCTCGGGCGGCGATTATTTCTTTGTTTCGCGTTCTCTGGGCCCGGCCTTTGGTGCTATCTCGGGCATTGGTATTTGGCTGAGCCTGACGTTTGCCATCGCCTTTTATCTGTTCGGCATGGGCGAGTATCTGGCGGAATTTTTGCCGATTACGCCTTTCTGGGGTGCGGTAGCAGGGGGTATCCTCTTCACGATGCTGAATATAGTGGGTGCCAAGGAGTCGGGCGGCACCCAAGTGGTAGTGGTTTTGACACTGATTGTGATCCTCTTCGGATTTATCGTCTCCGGGCTGTTACACGTTGACAGGGGCAATCTCACGCCTTTTATGCCCTATGGCGCCAATCCCATTTTTACCACCACGTCAGTCGTGTTTATTTCGTTTTTGGGTTTTGTCAAAATTGCCGCTGTTTCGGAGGAGATTAAGGATCCGGGTCGGAATTTGCCGCGGGCTTTGATTGGCTCGGTGGCTCTGGTGACGGTGCTGTACGTTTTGATTGTGATTGTGGTGGCAGGGATGTTTTCTCCGCAGGAAATCCAGCATATCCGCTCTCCCCTGACGGTTGCGGCCAGGCGGATGCTGGGGCCAGTGGGGGCCGGGGTGTTGGTATTTGGGGGGTTGTTGGCCACGTTGTCGTCGGCCAACGCCAGTATCATGGCGGCATCACGCATCAATCTGGCCATGTCCCGCGATGGCATGGTGCCTACCTGGCTAAGTCGTATTCATCCCAAGCGCCTGACACCGTACCGCGCCATTTTACTGACGGGGGGGCTGGCCCTGACGTTCTTGCTGGTGGAAAGCCTGGAAACGCTGGCCGAGATTGCCAGTGTGCTGCAATTGTACAGTTATGCGGCGTTGAATGTGGGGGTGGTGGTGTTGCGCGTGGCAGCTCCCGACTGGTACCGACCTTCGTTTCGTATGCCGGGGACGCCGTATTTGCAGGTGGTGGCAGCTTTGGGCTGTGTGGTGATCGTGCTGTCGGCAGGCGTGGTGGCCCAGGTTATTATTGTGGGACTGATTATCCTCAGCCAGCTTTGGTATTGGGGTTGGGCACGACGGCGGGTGGATGTGCGCTATGGTTTGCCGCTGGTAAAGGCGCGGTGGGCCCAATTGGGCTGGCGCGCCTTCGCGGTGACAGCAGAACCGGTGATGGTGGCGCCGGCAATGGTACGACCGGCGGTGCGTTTGATCGATGTCATTGCCCCGCGTAGGGTGATGGTGGCGTTGGCTAATCCCCAGCACGAAACGGATCTGCTGCGCCTGGGGCGCTATCTGGCTACCGGCCGTCAGGAGGGGGGGGAAGTCATGGGCTTGCATCTGGTGCGGGTGCCGTTGCAAACTCCGTTGCAAATGGCCCGGGGGCAGTTCGGGCAGCGGAGTTTGTTGGAACATACGATCGTGGCGCTGGCCAAGCAGGCAACGGCCCATGATGCTCAGTTCCAAGGCACATCGGGGGTACTGCGTCCCCTCAGCGAGACACAGATAAGCGCCGTCTCGGATGTGGCGCACGATGTCTTCGGCAGCCTCACGGCCGAGACTGTGCGGCTGCATGCGGATCTGTTGTTGCTGGGCTGGCAGGGTGGTTTCAGCCTGAGTCGCATTTACAACAGTCCTGTGCAGCGTATTTTGGCCAATACGCCGGTGGATGTGGCTGTGCTGAAAAACCGCGGTATCGAGCAAGTGAAATCGATCTTGATTCCGTGGGGAGGTGGGCCGCATGCCCAACTGGGCCTGGAATTTGCCGTGCGCATTGCCGAGGCCACTGCCGCTGAGGTACACATTTTGCGGATCGTGCCGCCGGGCACGGATAGAGAGGCGGAACAGACGCAGCTACGGCGTTCGGTGGCCCCGATCGTGGGTAGCTATGAGCAGGTACAGTATTTTGTGGAGCCGGGGGCAGATGTGGTGGATTCGCTACAGATGCACCTGAATGCGGCGCCGTACGATTTGGTGATTATCGGCGCTTCGCACGAATGGCGCATCCGTAATTTCCTGTTTGGCTCCATCCCCGATGTTGTGGCCGATTCGGTGCAGTGTTCGGTGCTGATGGTGAAGCGGCATTTGGCGGAGTAGGCCGGCGGGGCTAGGTCACGACGGCCCAAGTAACGGGAGGGTTGTCGGCGCCCGGCACATCCGTGATGCGGCTAACGTTTGCTCACCGGTGCGCTATTTACGCCTGCGTGTACTAGCAAAGCTTCGCCTCAAACCGACGAGAATCAGGACACAGATAGACACAGGCTTCGCACACAGATAAAAAATATCTGTGAAAATCTGTGTTAATCTGTGTCCAAAAACTTGACTCATTTGTTAAGATTTCAAGCTATGAAAGTACCTGGTCGGATTCATCCCCCGGTGAAGGTCTGCCTGCGCAGCCTTATTTGCTGCAACCAGTCTCGATCCATGGTCACGCCCAAACCGGGGCCGGTGGGCACACTCAGTGTGCTGTCAGGATTCAGTTCGAAGGGCTCGGTGATGATGTCGCGCTGATAATAGCGGGCGGAAGCGGAGATGTCACCCGGCAGCGTAAATCCCGGCAGCGAAGCCAGGGCCAGGTTCGCCGCCCGGCCAATGCCTGTCTCCAACATGCCCCCCATCCATACGGGCACGCCCTGGGCATGACAAGTATCGTGGATGCGTTTGCCCTCGGCCATGCCACCCACACGGCCGGGCTTGATGTTGATGATACGGCAGGCGTCTACTTCCAGCGCCCAGCGGGCATGGTCTACCGAGGTGATACTTTCATCCAGACAAAGCGCGGTTCGTAATTGGGCCTGCAGCTTGGCGTGATCCAGGATGTCATCATGGGCCAGCGGTTGCTCGATCAGCAGCAAGCCCAAATCGTCGAGGGCTTTGAGCGTGTCGATGTCGGTCAGACGGTAGGCCGAGTTGGCGTCCACCTGCAACAACAGGTCGGGATACGCCTGGCGCAGGGCTGCGGTGTCGGCGAAGTCCCGGCCCGGTTTGATTTTGATTTTGATGCGGGTGTAGCCCTGCCGTAAATATGCCTCGACCTGCGCCAACAAGGCCGGGATGTCGGGCTGGATGCCGACCGACACTCCTACGGCCACCCGATCTCCTTCCCCGCCCAAAAGGTGCTGCAACGACACACCCGCGGCCTGGGCAAAGACATCCCACAGGGCCATCTCCAGCCCGGCTTTGGCCATGGGGTGCCCTGTGACGTGGCTGATGAGCCGGTGATAAGTGCTGATGTCAGGTAGATCGACGCCGAGGAGGGCGGGTAGCAGAAAATCTTCCAGGATCAGCCAGTTGGTTTTGACGGTCTCGTAGGAGTAGGTGCAGCTTTGCGTGGCCACACATTCGCCCCAACCCGTGAGTCCTTCGGCCTGCAGCTCCACCAGCACACATTCGCGGTCGCGTTCCACCCAGCGGGAGGTCTGGAAAGGGGCCACCAGGGGCATGCGGATGTGATGCAGGGTTATGTGTTCAATTTTCATGGGGGAAAGATCCTGGCACTGAGCTAATTTTGGCGC
>JAADGC010000037.1 GCA_013152585.1 Chloroflexota bacterium | reverse complement strand
AGCCCCGATTTCAATCGGCGGAGACGGCACACGGCTTAGCAAGGCGTTTTTTGACACGAATTACCCGAATTTCACGAATTATTTGGCGAGATTCTTCGCTAAAACCGGCTCCGTGATGCCCGTTTCGTCGTCAAAGTGCGTGTCTCTTCGATGTGTGTTGGCTTCTGGAACCCGTTCAGAATGACAGTTGAATGAGGTGTCCGCTGGAGAAATATGGCCCTTTTGGCCACCTCCCGGAGGTCACTGCGAGACCCCTGAGATTTTGTAGATTTGCTCAGGCAGATGTCAGGGTGTGTTGCGTTGCCCGGTTGTCGCTGACGACATCGGGATGGAGGGGCAGCGTGACCGTAATACGCGTGCCCACACCCTCCACGCTTTCGACCGCAATCTCGCCCTTGTGCACCTCAACGGCCTCTTTGACCAGGGCCAGCCCCAGACCGGTGCCCCGCACCCCGGCGTCGTGCGCCCGCTTGGAACGATAAAACTTGGTGAATAGATGTGGGATGTCTTCAGCCGGGATGCCCAGGCCATGATCGATGACCTGCAAATTCAGCCAATCTGCTTGGACTTTGGCCACCACGCGTACCTCGCCCCCCTGCACACTGAACTTGATGGCGTTGCCAATAAGGTTTTTGAGGATACTGGCCAGCATGTCGCGGTTGGCCGTGAGGGGTGGCAGGTGAGAGGAAGCATCCCACAGCAAAGAAATACCCGCCTTATCCGCCTGTACGCTCAGCGCCTTCACCGTTTCCTCGATGATCTCGGGAATGTACACAGTATCCATGGGTAAAACATCACGGCCCGATTCCAGTTTTGACAGATCTAACAGGGTGTTGATCACCCGGTTCATGCGATCTGCTTCCGAGTCGATAATAGTGAGGCATTGTTGGCGCAACTCATCATCGAGCCGATCATCACCGTGCAAAAGCAAATCAGCATAGCCCTTGATGCTGGCCAACGGCGTCCGCAATTCGTGGGACACGTTGGCCACGATATTGGATTGCAGGCGCCCCACTTCTTTGAGTTTGGTGATGTCTGTAAAATTAAAGAGATAACGATCTTGCACGGGCGTCACACCCAACAAAACATCCCGGCGGCCTTCACGGCCCACGAGAACGGTCTCGGTGGGATGCAGGGATTGCTTTGTTTCGATGGCGTGACGGAGGGCACCATCCTCATCCCATAACTCGCCGGCAAACATCCGCAAAATAGTGTCGCCCAGCAACGCCTCCCGAGCAAAACCGGTGATTCGAGTTGCGGCCGGATTCATGTCCACGATATCCAAGTCCCCATCGACAAGCACGATCCCCGTGAAGGCCTGCTCCAGAATTACCTCGGCCCGCTGTTTCTCTTCGATAGCCCTCTGGTAGAGCCAGGCGTTCTGTACGGCAATCGCAGTCTGATTGGCCAGTGTGGATAAGATAAGCTGTTCGTCCAAAGTGTAAGTTCCTTCCGACAGCTTGGGTCCCACCACGAGCATGCCAATCAGATCGCGTTGTGCCAGCAAAGGAACAAAAAATACTACCGCCAAACTTTTCAGATCACGCCGTTCCTGCGCCCACAACGCCTTGAATTGCGGTGTCATCTCAACATCAAACATCGTCTGCACCTCCCTCACCGTGGCCAGATGCTCGATTACCGGATGATCCTGCCGCAGGGTGATGCTGGTTTCGGGCGGCAGGCCGCGCTGTGCCACGAGTTCAAATGTGCCCGTGGCCTGATCGCTTAAAAAAAGAGCCGCCTTGGCAATGTGGATGGTAGAGGTGACCTCGTTCAGCATCATATCTGCCAGTCGATCGAGATGCAAAATCGAAGACGCTGTCCGGCTCACACGCTGCAACATCAGGTTGGCATTATACTTTTCCCGAAAAAACATCCTGTCGATCCATGACTGCAATTTTTCTTGCACTGGCTGCATGATCAGGGCCACGGCAGTCGCCACTATCACCGACAACAGCAGCGTCTGATAGCCGGAAACGATGTCAAAGAGGTTGACAGACAGAAAAATAATTAACAAATAGCCCACACCAATGACGACCGTGGGGACGGTGTACAGCAAGCCCTTGCGCACAACAAGGCTGATATCCAACAACTGATAACGAAAAATGGTGTATGCCAGGATAATGGCATTCATGGTGTTGGCAGAAATATCAAGCGGATAGGCCCCCAACTCGCCCGTCGTATTGGTGATGCCTCCCACCAGGATCAAACCAAGCCCCAGAAAAACATAAACATAGCGATTACGTTGTACATGATCCTTGGTGTTGCGAATTCCCTGGACAAGACTCAGGGCCGAGAGCCCAAGCAGCACCCCAAAGTAGATGCCAAAATAAGGAATTGCCGGTCCCAAGGAGAACAGAATCAAACCCCGATCTGTAATATGAATATCCCCCGCCATACTGCCTCTTGCCGTCGCCACCAGAAACACCACACAAGCCGCCATGCCCAGTTGCAGCACTTTATCGTGGGTCCTCTCCCGGCGGAAAGCCTGCACAAAGCTGAAGAAAACCAGAGGCATGACCACGACCCCAAATATCATCAGCCGATTCCAGGCAGGTGCCCGGGGGCGATCCAGGTACATCATCAACGCCCCCAGGCTCCAAACCATCATACTGAGCAAATAGAGGATGAACCGCTGGTTGAGCTTATCCTCTATTCCGTGTCGCCAGGTGACCAGGATCAAAAAGAGATAGAGGATCAGGGCCAGCGCCGGAATGAGACTCAGAAAGAAAACATCCATCGCAATCAGGTGTTATCAGACAGCGGCTGCACTCAAACGTTTTAGAGAATCCACAATCGCGTCGGAGGCATTCATGTGTGGTGGCTTGAGATGAGCTAAATCGGCGCCCGCGGCCTGGCGTTCCAGATAGTAGCCCATAAACGCTCCTTTTGCCAACAAGGTGACCCGCAGCGGCGTCACATCCAGCATTTCTTCCAGATCCGAATAGAAAGGATTGAGCCGCTTGAGATTCTCATGGACACCCGCTCTCACTTCATCGGCATTCAACTCCTCTCTGGGTTCCAGATAAATATGCAAAATGGCCCCATCCCGTGTAATCTCTTTACGAGCTGTCCACTCTTCATAAGCAATGCCGGTTTCATGAATCGCCCGCCAGATCATCGATTCATCGATCAAACCGGTAAATCCTGCCAGATCGATCAGGCCGTCAGAACGGCCCGCACACACCATGGACGGCAACTGGATATCCAGGTCCTCGCTGCGCACGGCAATAAAGCGGATCAAATCCCGCATGCGATAGCGCAAGAAGGGGCCGCCATGAAGGCTCGTTATCACCAATTCGTACCGTTGGCCCGGCTCGATTTCGTCCAGCAATACCGTCTGCGGCTCATAAGACGGATCCTGGCGGTTTTTCATCCAATCGTCTTCCGGGATGAATTCCAGAAAGATGACATCCGGGATGAAATACAAACCATTCCGATCCCACGCCTGCACGGCCGCCACCACTCCCGTCTCGGTCGATGCATAGAGTTCGTGCGGAGTGACACCCCAATACTCGGTGATCTTCTCTTTATAAATCGAGGTGTCAGTTCCCCCACAAGTAATGCCCTTCACCGCCCAAATATCTTTGGGCAGCATCGGCCGCCCGGCGAGACGGCTGCGAAGATAGCCCCGCCCCAGGCGAAACATCGCTTTGGGATGCACAGCATAGCGGGAGAGCTTTGCCCCGCCAGCCCCCTGCGCAAAACGCTCTCCGATTTTGACCAGCACCGAGGTGATGGACCCCAACACATCGATGCCAGTCACCAGCACTTGCTGAAAGCTTAACTCCATGCGTTCCTGGAACGACAGGTTTTCCGTTTCTTCCAACGAAGGCATAAAGTGAAAAGGAAAACACTGGGCCACGCTCAACAATGCCACCCCACTGGCATACGGGGCCGGGGGCACGTTGTAGAGCAGAACATCGTGCTCCTCCAACCGCACATCGCCCCGATGCCGCGCCATCGACAGGATGAACGCCGACATGATGCGCTCCCCCGCCTTATCGTACACCTCTTTGCTGTAGGGTACCATTTTGTAACCGCCGGAGCGTCCCGAAGTATGCGACCAGATATACGGTTTCCGGGGCAGGGTATGCTCCTGACCTTCGCTCATAAAGGGCTCGTAATCCAGATATTCGGTTAATGGCACCGTGCTGCGAAATTCCTCCAAACTGGTCGGTGTTTTTCCGTGCATCAACTGCCGGCCCAGTTCGGACTTCCCTACCTCATGCAACTGTTCCAAGAGCAAACGCTCCTGGATGCTCATGAATTCCGGCAAACCCAGATCCAGAAACCCGCAATACTGTTTCCAGATATCTTGTTTGCGGCCTTGTTTCAACAGCTTAACGATATCGGTGGTCATGGTGTTCTCCTTCCTTGAGAAAATGAAGACGTGAAAACGAAAGCAACGACTGCTTCGAAAAATCCCTCGTAAAGCGCAGAAAAAACCTTGGCGTCCCTGGCGCCTTAGCGAGAGAGCTACATCGTTATACGGTGAGCCATCACACATGGCAACTGCCAAGGATATGACCGGGGTGCCTCTTAAGGGAATCGTGCAAAAAGGAGTTCCCGTTTTTGACCTCCGGGAGCTGCCAGCACCGAAATTGCGGTGAGCGCCTCCTGGAGGTTCATTCGAGACAAACACTTAGGAACCATCTAGAAATAACAACCCTCTTTAGGGCCCACGCTGGCCGAGGTACCCCTTCACTGCGATCGAGGGCAGGCTCGGGCTCTTCGCGCCGGGTGCCGGCCTGCGCCGACTCTCCATGTGGCGAAGATCGGACGGCGAGAGCAAAACGGGAGGTAATGGATGGACGTTCACTTAGTCCAGTCTAACAACGGCCTTCAAGATCAAACCTCCGGGATAGATGCGGCGCAACGCCGGAATCTCTTCGACGGCGAGGCAGTGAAATCCTAACGACTCCACCAATGATTGCCACTCATCTGTGGTCAACACACTCCTAAAAGCTTCGAGCTCCGCCTGGGCCCGGGTTTCAGTCATCGATAAACCATAAGCCTCGATGCCACCTTCTCCTTGCTTCGACGCCGACCGACGCAACTTCAAGCTATAAAACCATATCAATACCCGCAATAAGAGCACGCCCAGGGGCGTGCGCCAGAACGCCGTCGCCCGCACATCCGCCATAATAAAGGTGCCTCCGGGCTTCAACACCCGTTTCACCTCGGCCATCAGCCGTGGTACCTCCATGTGATGCGTGCCCAGGCCGCAGATCACCACGTCAAACGCATGGTCTTGCAAGGGCATGTCCATGCCCGAGCCACAGATCAAAGCCGGGGGTTCCGCCAGATGGCTGGCAGCGATTTTTTGCCGCGCTTCCTGCAACATCCCCGGCGTCAGGTCCAGGCCTACGATGTTGCGGCCGGAGGATAATTGCCCGGCCAACTTGCGGGGTATCACCGCCGTACCTGTGGCGATATCCAAAATCCAGTCATCTGCCTTGACGTCGATCATGTTCAGCAAGCGTCCCATAAACGCCTTGTAGCCCACGCCCCAAAACAGACGCAACTCGTAGTCTACCGACTCTTCGTAAGCTGGGGCCATCTCGGTAAACGCTTCGATTACCATGTCTTGATCTTCCACAACAAAACTCCTTGCCAGGTGACAAATACTGATGAATCCAGGAAACAAGGTGTAGCCAGAACAATCTTGAAAAGTATACCACACTACTTTGCTTTGGGAGTAGTAGGCGTAAAGGGAGAGGATATCTTCATTATTTCTAAACCATTGAGGGAGGAGGGAAGGTTATACTTGTAACGAACGTCTCCAAACGCTCCCCCGGCCCACTTGCCTCCGACCCTGTTTGCGTGTTTAATAAAGCATCATGGCTCAACCGCATCTCAGAGGGTATCACTGTGAGCGCCACGAAATCCAAAAGAGCCAGCATCATTTGCCCAGGTTTGTCCCATGCCCAAGACCATTCTCATCGTCGATGACGCCCCCCACATCCGCACGCTTGTCAGCAGCTATCTGCAACAAGAAGGATTTCGCACGCTCAGCGCCGCCAATGGCAAGCAGGCCCTGCAAGTCGCCGAGGCCGATCCCCCGCACCTGATACTTTTGGACATCATGATGCCGGAAATGGGGGGCTACGAATTTATGCGCGTTTACGCCCGCGACCACGATACCCCCATCATTTTACTCACGGCCCGTGTCGAAGAAACCGATAAAGTGCTGGGGCTGGAATTGGGCGGCGATGACTATGTCACCAAACCCTTCAGCATGCGAGAGCTCACGGCCCGCATCAAAGCGGTGTTGAGGCGCCTGGACAAAAGCCAGGCCCAAGGTAACCTGCTCCAGCAAGGCGATTTCGTTCTCGACCGGGCATCTCGCATCCTCAGCCTCCATGGCGAGCGCGTGGACCTGACCCCGACCGAATTTGGCTTGCTGGAGGCCCTGATGCTGCAACCCGGCCGGGCTCTTTCCCGCCTGGAACTGCTGGAGCATATTCAGGGCAACCGCTACGAGGGCTACGAGCGCACCATCGACGTTCATATCCGCAACCTGCGCGCCAAAATCGAGCCTGAATCCCACCAGCCCCGCTTTATCGAGACCGTCTACGGTGTTGGATACCGCCTTGCCGTCACCCCATGAGGCCCGTTATGCGTTCCCTGACGCCTAAATCCGCCGCATCACGGATGCGGCTAACGCTAAGTTACCCCCCGTGAGGCCCGTTATGCGTTCTCTGACGCTCAAACTCACCCTGGCCTTTTTGCTGGTAGCCTTGATCGGAACCATCCTGGTGGCGGGCTTTGTCGGCGCCCGCATCCAGGCCGAGTTCAATCGCTTTGTTCTCAATCGCTTTCAGGCCGATCTAATCGCCACGCTGGCTGACACTTACGAACGAAATGGCAGTTGGCAGAATATCGCCGCTATGGTGGCCCACAATGCCCAAATCCGCCGCCGCATCCCCAGGGGAGCGGCCGCTCCCTTTTTACTGACCGACGCCCGGGGTGAGATATTGATCGGGAATGCGCTGCACCCTGTCGGCGATCATCTCAGCGCCCGTGACCGCGCCCGGGCCGTGCCGATTACCGTCGATGGTAAAACCGTAGGCCGGGTGTTGTTCACGGATGGGGCATGGATGGTGCGCCTGCCGCAATCACTGGAATTGCAGTTTCTGAAACAGGTGCGGCGGGCCACCGTGTTGGCTGCGTTGGGCGCCACGCTGATCGCCGTCATGTTGGGCGCGCTCCTGGCTTACACCATCACCCGACCGCTGCGCGATCTCAAAACAGGCACACACATGATTGCGAAAGGCAAGCTCGGCTATCAGGTGCAGGTGCACACCAAAGATGAGATCGGCGATCTGGCGAATTCCTTCAATCGCATGAGTAGCGAACTGGCACGCGCCAGTAAAATGCGCCGCCAGATGACTGCCGACATCGCCCACGATCTGCGCACGCCGCTCAGCGTTATCCTGGGCTATGCCGAAGCCCTGAACGATGGCAAATTGAGCGGCAATGCCGAGACCTACAGCATCCTGCATAGCGAAGCCTTACACCTTCAGCATCTCATCGAAGACCTGCGTACCCTGTCACTGGCCGATGCCGGCGAACTGAGCCTCGATATGCAGCCCACCGACATCCAGGCCCTGCTGCAGCGCATCGCCGCTGCCTACCAGGCCGCTGCCAGCGAGCACGGCATCGCCCTCCAGGTCGATGCCTCCTCCTCGCTGCCCGCCGTGCGCATGGACCCGGAACGGATGATGCAGGTTTTGGGCAATCTGGTCAGCAATGCCCTGCGCTACACCCCGGCGGGGGGCGTGATCCGTCTCACAGCCGAGTCTGACGCCAACTCACTGATCCTGCGCCTGCAGGATACCGGCGCCGGCATTCCCCCCGAGTCTCTGCCCTACGTGTTCGAGCGCTTCTATCGCGCCGATCCCAGCCGCCACATCGGCGAAGGCGAGTCGGGCCTGGGGTTGGCGATTGCCAAATCATTGGTGGAACTTCAGGGGGGCAGCATTTCGGTCAGGAGTCAGTTGGGGCAGGGCACGATATTCGAGATCAGGTTTCCCTACAGCAAATCAGCCAACGGCGTATAGTCCAGATCAAATGCCTCGGCCACAGCCGCATAGGTGATATGTCCCTGGCAAGTGTTGACGCCTTTGGCCAAAGCGCCATCCGCCCCCACCGAGGCCATCACGCCGTGGTTGGCCAGACGAAGGATGTAGGGCAGCGTGGAATTGCTGAGGGCATAGGTGCTGGTACGGGGCACAGCACCCGGCATATTCGAAACGCAATAATGTATCACGCCATCTACCTCGAAGGTGGGATTTGAATGCGTGGTGGGATGCGAAGTTTCGATACATCCACCCTGATCCACAGCCACATCCACCACCACGCTGCCCGGTTTCATGGTGCCGATCATCTCCCGCGTCACCAAACGGGGTGCCTTGGCGCCTTTCACCAACACGGCACCAATCAGCAAATCAGCCCGCTTCACGGCCTCGGCAATGGTGAGGGGATTCGAACTCAAAGTGGTGAGGCGGCCATGGTATACTTCATCCAGGTAGCGCAGGCGTTCATTGTTGAGGTCAATAATCACCACACTGGCGCCCATGCCCAGGGCGATTTGGGCGGCATTCGAGCCGACCATCCCGCCGCCGATAATCACGACATCGCACGGGCGCACACCCGGCACCCCGCCCAGCAGCTTCCCCCGGCCGCCGTTCATTCGTTCCAGGTAATAAGCCCCCACCTGCACCGACATGCGGCCGGCAACCTCGCTCATGGGTGTCAGCAAGGGCAACTGGCCATTGTCCAGCTCTACCGTCTCATAGGCAACGCCCATCACCTTGCTTTCCTGCAAGGCCCGTGTCAACGTTTCGGCGGCAGCGAGATGCAGGTAAGTAAACAGGGTCAGGTGCGGACGCAAAAAGCCATACTCGCTCGCCTGTGGCTCCTTGACTTTGACCACTAAGTCGGCTGACCAGGCATCGGCAGCCGTGGGGACTATCGTCGCCCCCACGTAGGCAAAATCGGCATCGCTAAACCCACTGCCGTCGCCGGCCATGCTTTGCACCAGTACCGCATGTCCATGATCGACCAGATGCTTCACACCGCCTGGCGTCATGGCCACACGGTATTCGCTGTCCTTCACTTCCTTGGGAACACCAATGATCATACTTGATTCTCCATGATAAAGTGTTCGGTACGCGTATTACCTGCTGCGTATTGCGTTTCGCTCATGACACTGCGCGCAATACGTACCACGCAACACTGAACCCTGCCAAATGAAAAAAATACGCTATATCGTTTCCGTCACATCAATAACGACCGCACCCACCTCGCGTGTAATGGCGTGGATGGTGATTTGGTGCTCACCGGCAGGCAGGTGCAAACCATGGATGCGCACAGACAGACTCGTGCCCATAGCCAGGAATAGCGGCGCCTGACTGCTAATCGCACTCGCCGGTCGGCCCTTGCTGGCAACCAAAGTTATCTCGTCAGCGGCAAACGGCAAGTCATCGATCTCAATCGGGCCAAAGGCCGTCATCGTCGTCGGAGCCACTAAATTCCTTAGTTCGAACCCAACCCCCTCCTCCTCGTTTCTCAGACTTCCGTCTACAAAAAAACGGCGTAATAAAGCTGCTGGAATAACCAACGTACAGTACCTCCTGTTTTTCTGGCATCATTACCAAGCCATGCAGCGCCATTGCTGCATAACAAACATAGTGTATCAGCTTTGCCGGTGTTTGGCAATAATGCCGGGCGTAATGGGGTGTGTCCCAGGAATTTGGGCGTAAGGTTGGAGGTGGCGCTGCGGCGCATCACGGATGCGCCGAGCGCTTCATTTTTTCATGTGTTGGCCGCATCCATGATGCGACCAACACACGCCACCAAAAACATGGGACGCACCCGGCGTAATGGTGTGCGAAAACTCATAACAACTATTCCCCAGATCGTAGGCTTGACCATTGACAGCCACGTGCCGTGCATATACAATCAGACCATATTCACCCCGGCGTGAATCACCCATCCAATCATCGCAACTCAATCCTTGGGAGCATTGCACCATGTTAAACGAAAAACTGCAACAAGCTATCAGCGAACAGATCAACGCTGAATTTTACTCAGCTTACCTCTATCTCTCCATGGCCGCGTATCTCGAAGACATCAACTTGCCCGGCTTTGCCCACTGGATGCGCATTCAGTATGACGAAGAGGTCATCCATACCCTGAAATTTTTCGACTTCCTCATTGCCCGCGGAGGCCGGGTCGTGCTCAAAGGCATCGACGCCCCGCCCGCTGAATTCGACTCTGTGCTCCACGTCTTCGAAGCGACCCTTCAACACGAACAACACGTCACATCCCTGATCAACAAGCTGTACAAGCTGGCCAAAGAAGAAGGCGACTATCCCACCGAAGTCTTGCTGCAATGGTTCATCACCGAGCAGGTCGAAGAGGAGAAAAACGCTGGCGACGCCGTGCAACAACTGCGAATGATCGGCGACTTTGGTCCGGGTCTGTTGACCATGGACCGCGAAATGGCGGCCCGGCCTGCTGCTGCGCCCCCGGCAGCGTCCCCCGCCTGATCTCAGCCCCCTTCATCACCCCGCAGCGCCAACGAGCTCTCGTTGGCGCTGCTTGTTTCAGCCCGAAGCCTCCCCACGGGTGGTCTGGCGCAGGTGGCAGCATCGCCGTCTCGCCCCCAGAAACGCGTACCGACCCACCTGTTTTCCGCCAGATGCACACAAATTCGGCCACCAAAACCATTGACCACCGGCACTTGTTGTGCTATCCTACACTTTGGCCCTGACAAAGTCTGCATACAAATCCCATGATCACACGTAAACTCTACTGGGCCGACGCCTATCGCCGGCATTTTACGGCAGGCGTCCTGCACATTGCCACCGGTGATCACCCGCACATCATCCTCAACCGCAGCCTCTTCTATCCCACCGGCGGCGGCCAGCCTCACGACACCGGCACATTGGATGAAGCCCGGGTACTCGATGTGATCGCCCTCGATGACGCCATCCTTCACATCGTCGATCACCTGCCTGCCCGCAGCGATGACCTGCATGGCCGCATCGACTGGCAACGACGGTGGGATCACATGCAGCAGCACAGCGGCCAGCATCTGCTCTCCGCCGTCTGCGAAACACATCTGCAGCGGCCCACGATCGGCTTCCATCTCAGCGAGCAAAGCCTCACCATCGATCTCCCCGGCCCGGCACCCACCGAAGCCGAGCTGGCAGAGATCATGGCGCATACCCAGGCCATCATTCACGAAGATCGCCCCATCCGCAGCCACATCTTCAGCCCCCAACAGGCCCTGGCGCTCGATCTGCGCAAGACCCCCGACGTGCACGGACCCGTGCGCATCGTCGAAATCGAAGGCACCGACCGCTGCGCCTGCGGCGGCACCCACGTCCGCAGCACCGCCGCCATCGGCAGCATCGTCATCACCAAAGTCGAGCGCCGTGGCGACCAGACCCGCCTTCACTTTGTGTGCGGAAACCGAGCTGTCGATGATCATCTTCGACTCCTGGCCGTCACCCAGCGGCTCGGCGACCAGCTCACCACCGGCCTCGATGCCCTGCCCGCTGCTGTCGCCAGCCTGCAAAGCGACTTGCAGCAGGCCCAGCGCAGCCTGCGCAACGCTCAAAATCAACTGGCCCAAAACACCGCCGTGGCTCTGTGGAGCAACGCCCCCCGCCTGCAGGACATTCGGCTCATCCGTCACGCCCTCGACGACGCCGACCCCAAAAGCCTTGGCCGTCTGGCCGGCCAGCTCACCGCCCAAGGCAACTGCATCGCCCTGCTGGCCTGGCAGGGGCCCCGCCCCCGCTGGATGATTGCCCGTTCCGTCGATGTCGCTTTCGACCTCACCCGCCTCACGCCCCTCATCCGGGCGCAGCAAGCCGTCAAGGGCGGAGGAAGCGCCCACACACTGCAAGGGGGTGCTTCCAGCTCCCAGACCCTGCAAGAACTCTTCGATATCCTCACTCAATACCTGACCGAGCACCTTTCGGCCTGATCCCTCTCATCTTATCCCACTCCCCGAACAACATGTACGAACTTGCCCCCCAGGTCTACGCCGAAACCAATTTTCATAACAGCAACCCCGGTTTCATGGTCACCTCCGAGGGCGTCATCTGTTTTGACAGCCCCATGATCCCCGAAGAAGGCAAAGCCTGGCGCCGCACCATCGATGAAGTGAGCGGCGGACTGCCCATCCTTTACGTGGTGATCAGCGACCACCACCGCGGCCATTGCCTGGGCAGCCAATGGCTCAGCGACACAGTCATCGCCCATGAACTTGCCTGGAAACACATGCGCAACTATGGTGACAACTTCAAACACCGTGTCCGCAGTGCCTTCAAAAAACGTCCCGATATCCGGGCGCAGTTCGACGATCTCCGCATCGTCGTGCCCTCCATCACCTTCCAGGACAATATTACCATCGTGCGTGGCGAACGCATTGCGCGGGTGTTGCACGTGGGCGGCCACACCCCCGCCACCAGCATGATCTGGTTGCCCACCGAGAAAATCCTCTTTGCCGGGGATGTCGTCTGGATCGACCAGCACCCCTTTATGACCCAGGCCAATTCCAAAGAATGGCTCAACGCCCTCGATTTCATCCGCCGTTTGAATCCACAACACATCGTGCCCGGCCACGGCCCCATCTGCGATACCCGCATTCTGGATCGCCTCACGGCCTATCTCAGCTTCCTGCGCAAGCGCACACTCGATCTCTATCATGCCGGCCGCACCAAACAGCAGGTGGCCTCTCTGCTGATCCCGGAACTCAAACCCTGGTTTCCCATCCCCCCGGAACGCTCTTCCAAAATCGAATCCCAGATCCGCTCCGGCATTGGCCGTGCCTTCGACGAACATCGTCGGGCCCACGAGGCTGAGCAAGCGGCTGCCGAAGCGGCTTAAGCCTCAGCATTACTTCGATCCGGACTGCTATGGCTCGCGCGATCCCTACCTCCCCCCTCACTCCTGCCGACGAATTACGACATCTGCTCGATGTCAGCGAAAAACGAGCTGTCAATATCAACGGCGCAGGCCCCGATGCCGCTGCTGAGTTGCTGCAGTGGCTCGATCGCATCACCTACCTGCTGCCCGAGCTGGAAGCTGCCGGGGGCGACCTGCGGCCCGAGCGAGGGCGCTGGCTAACCTTGCAGGGATCCGTGCGTCGCCATGCCAAAGAGCTGCAAGCCGAACTGGCAGCTTGTCGGGAAAAGAAAACCGGGACGCAGCTTGCGCAGATTCTGGCAGCGAGAAGAAAAAAAATCAGCGTTCTTCTGCATCTTCTCAAAAACGAGACCGACTTCTCTGGCAGCCCGCTGGCCCCCGGCCGCGGACTGGCCGCCTATCGCCAAGCCCAATCCTCCCCACCCCCGGCCCAGCAATGGTGGTGGTGGCTGGATGTTCATGACCGCCAGCAACGCCATCAGACCCTGCGCAAACTGGCCCGGACCGTGGTGATAATCGTGGCACTCCTGTGGGGCGGGCGTCTGGCCCTGCACAAATTCTTCCCCATCAATCCCCAGATCGTGCGGGCTATGGAACTGCGCACCCAGGGCGACCGCTGGCTGGCGGATGGGAGTCTCCCCCAGGCCATCGCCAGCTACGAAGCCGCGCTCGCCGTCCTGCCCGATGACACCGGCACCCAAATCTGGCTGGCAGCCATGTACAGCTTCAACGGCCAGGAAGCCAACGCCGCCGCCCTGCGGCAGGCCTTAATCAGCGAGCTGGGTGCCTCACAGACACACGCCGGCCTGGGGCAGGTACTCATCCAACTGGGCGATGTCCCCAGCGCTGTGTCTGCGGCCAAACAGGCCATTGCCGAAGACCCCCAAAACCCCAACGCCTATCTCACCCTGGGCGGCGCCTACGAGGCCCAGGGTGTGTATGATCAGGCGGCCGAGCAATTCGAGCGGGCCGCCACCATAGCCGAACAAACCAACCAAGCCGAGCTGATAGCTATTGCCCGCGTCCGTCAGGCGCTGGTGCTGCAACGGCTGCCTACGCAGAAATCTTTACAACAAAACGCCCCCTGATTCCATCCCACCTCATTCCGAGCAACATCATGGTCAATCCCGAACTCCTCACGCCCTACACTGTGACACTGGCCGGCCTGCAGCGGCAACTCCCGCGGGTCGAAATCGCCCCCGGCGTCGTCATCGCCATTCTCAACATCCTCGGCGACACCGAACTCAGCGAAGCCGTGGCCGCAGAACTGGTGAAAAAACTCCCCCCCACAGCCGAAGTCCTGATCACGCCCGAAGCCAAAGCCATCCCCCTCTGCTATGCCATGTCGGTCAAGAGCGGCCTGCCCTACGTGATCCTGCGCAAAAGCCGCAAACCCTACATGACCGGCGCCATCAGCGCCGAGGTGACCAGCATTACCACGGGTCAGCCCCAAACCCTGTGGCTGGATGGTAAAGATATCGAAGTTGTATCGGGGAAAAACGGCATTGTCGTCGATGATGTTGTCTCCACCGGCAGCACCCTCAAAGGGGCCACCAAAGTCCTGCAACAAGCCCATTGCCGGGTCATCGGCAACGTTGCCATTATGACCGAGGGCGACAATCCCGAATGGAACAAAGTGATCTCATTGGGCAACCTGCCCGTGTGGATCGACAAAGGTGAAAATGTTAAAAAAACTTGAACTGATCGCCAGACGCTATCAGGAAATCGAAACCCAAATGGCCGACCAAGCCGTGGCCACCGACTATCATCGCGTGACCAAATTGGCCCAAGAGCAGGCCGAACTGCGGCCGATTGTCGAGAGCTATCGCCAGTTTCAGCGTGTGCAGCAGGAACTGGCCGATGCCCGGGAGCTGCTAGAGGCGGCCGACGATGCCGACATGCGCGAGCTGGCTGCAATGGAGATCGAAGAACTGAACAGCGCCGGCGAAAACTTGCAGGAATCACTGCGCACCCTGCTCCTGCCCAAAGACCCCAACGATGATAAAAACGTGATCGTGGAGATCCGGGCGGGCGCCGGGGGGGACGAAGCGGGCCTCTTTGCTGCCGATCTGTATCGCATGATCTCCCGCTACGCCGAAAAACAAGGCTGGAAAACGAACATCCTCTCCAGCCATGCCAGTGGCATTGGTGGTTACAAAGAGATCATCTGCGAAGTCGTCGGCAAAGGCGCTTACAGCCACCTTAAATACGAATCGGGCGTGCACCGCGTGCAGCGTGTCCCCGAAACCGAATCGCAAGGCCGCATCCACACATCTACCGCCACCGTTGCCGTCTTGCCCGAGGCCCAGGAAGTCGAAATCGATATCGATGCCAACGATCTGCGCATCGACATCTTTCGTTCCGGTGGCCCCGGGGGCCAGAGCGTGAATACCACCGATAGCGCCGTACGCATCACCCACCTGCCCAGCGGCCTGGTGGTGCAATGCCAGGACGAAAAAAGCCAGTTGCAAAACCGTTTGCGGGCACTGGCCATCCTGCGCGCCCGGCTGTACGACATGGAACAGCAGCGGCAGCAGGCCGCGCTGGGGGCGCAGCGGCGTTCGCAGGTGGGCAGCGGCGATCGCAGCGAAAAAATCCGCACCTACAACTTCCCCCAAAGCCGTGTCACCGACCATCGCATTGGCCTCAGCCTGTACAACATCGCCGCTATCCTCGATGGCGACATCGATACCTTTATCAACGAACTGGCCACAGCCGAACAGACCGAAAAACTGAAGGCCCTGAGCGAGGCTTGAGGCATGAAGGCGGAACACCGCGCCCCGGGCCAGGGATCAGACCCGGCCCGACGTGTGAAACAAGCGTGCCGCCAGGCTGTCGTGCAGTTGCAGGCGGCGCACATCGACTCTCCGCAGCTCGACGCCGAACTGCTGCTGGCGCATTGCCTGCAGGTGGAACGCCCTGCCCTGCTGGCGCACCCCGAATGGCCACTTGAGCCCGGGCAGCTCGCACACTTCCGTCGGCTCCTGGCCCGACGCGTCCACCATGAACCCCTGGCCTATCTCATTGGCGAACGTTGGTTTTACGGCCTCTTATTTTATATCAACTCAGACGTGCTCGTGCCCCGGCCCGAAACCGAAATGCTGGTGGAGGCCGGTCTGGCATGGCTGCGGCAGCGACCGCAACTGACCGCCACGGTGGTCGATGTGGGCACGGGGTCGGGTGCCATTGCTGTGGCCATGGCCGTCCATGCTCCCCCCTCGGCCCGCATCATCGGCAGCGACCTGTCGGCAGCGGCGCTGGCCGTGGCCCGGCGCAACGCCGGCGGGCATGGCGTGGCCGCCCGGGTGCAGTGGATGCAGGGAGATCTGCTGAGTGGCCTGGCTGAGCCGGTGCAGCTCATCCTCGCCAATCTGCCATATGTCGCCACTGCCGACCGCGAAGGCCTCATGCCCGAAGTGCGCGACCATGAACCAAAACTGGCGCTGTTTGCCGGACCCACCGGCCTCGACATGATCGCTCGCTGTCTGCAACAGGCCCGCAGCCGCCTGACAGCCGGTGGGGCAATGTTCCTGGAGATCGGTTACCAACAAGGCCCTGCCGTGCGCGATCTGGCGCAACGAGCCTTTCCCACCGCCACCGTCACCGTGCATCCCGATCTGGCTGGCCTCGACCGTATGGTCCGTATCCAGACAGCCTCTCCTCCCCACCATCATGAGCATTAAACTCTTTGCCTGCGATTTCGACGGCACCCTCGCCGATCGCGACAGCCATATCAGTCCTGCCACCCTGGCCGCCTTGGACCAGGCGCGGGAAGCCGGTGTGTGTGTGGTAATTGCCACCGGCCGTATGCCCAACGCCATGTCCGGCTATCTCGACCAGCTTCATGTCACCACCGAGCCCCTGATCAGCGCCCAAGGTGCTTTTGTTTCGTATCGGGATGGCCGCATCTTACGGCGCAAGACGCTGGATGCGGCGTTGGGGCGCAAGGCAGCCGAATTGGCGCGTCCCTTTGGCGCCAGCATGGCCTTTTACACGGACCACGAGATCATTATCGACCGCTATGCGACTTCGGCTGCCGAGTACCAGGCCTGGTTTGGGAACAACATTCGGGTTGATGAACACATTTCCCAGCATCTCAGCGGCGAGATCATCAAATTCATGGCTATCCAACTGGCAGAGGAGAGGGTGCCCGACATCCTGGCCACCTGGCAAACGCACCTGGGCCAGCAGGCGCACATCTCCCGCTCGTGGCACTGGTTTGTGGAAGGCAGCGCCCCCGGCGCCAATAAGGGCACGGCCCTGACCTGGCTCTGCCAATATCTGGGCATCGACCGCCATGAAGTACTGGCCATAGGAGATGGCGGCAACGATGTGAGTATGTTGCAATGGGCCGGACACAGCGCCGCTCCGGCTGATGGCGATCCCGCCGCCATTGCTGCTGCCCAATGGCTGGCCCCGCCCCTCCCCTCCGACCCCGTGCCCGCGGCCCTGCGGCATTTTGGCGTGATTAGGTAGGCGCGAGAAAAAGTGAGAGCAGTAAAGAGGGATTTATAGGTGGCCTGGGGCAGGGTCCCTGCGGGGACTTTGCCGGGTGCTGGCTGCAAATGGCATTTGCAGTCCCTGCCGCACCCACCGCATCACGAACGGCGGTTCGCTGTCTTGTCAGAATGCTGTATACGCACCCCGGGATTAAAAAGGGAGTTGACAGCATTATTCCCT
>JAADGC010000205.1 GCA_013152585.1 Chloroflexota bacterium | reverse complement strand
TGCGGCCAGGAGTCGGCCTTCGCCGACTCTCCATGTGGCGAAGATGGGACGGCGATGGCCGATTCCCGGCGCAAAGCGTCCAAAGAGCCCGAGCCGGCCCCCGAGTGCAGTGAAGGGTACCCTCGGCCAGCGTCAGCCCAAAAAAGGAAAGTTATTTCTGGACGCTACCTAAGACGGCAAATTCGATTCGCCGGGCGAACTGGGATGGTAATCTCGGGCCTGGTTCTGCCCACCCGCGCTTTCAGCGCATGACTGCCGGTAGATAGATGTGTCCAGGGATGCTGGATGTCATCATCAAGAGCTGCGCCTGCTGTACGGCGGCCATCTGTCCGTTAAAATCGGCAGCGTCCAGCACGCGGACGATGCCCGTATAACTGTAGTTCCGGCCCAGGAAGTCCTGGTAGCTGAACTGTAACAGGTAGTTGCCTGGGGACTGAATGGTCGTATTCAGGGTGTCGCTGCTGCTCCATAGAAAGCCGTTCAGGCGCCATTGGAAGTTCTTGACCGCAAAGCTGGTGGCCCCCCGCTGCCTCAAGGCAGAACGCAGGACAAGGGGTTCGCCCGATTTCACGACCGTTTTGCCGGTGAATTCGGCCACCCGCACATCTTCGGGATACATGATGTGCAGGGCCAGCTTGTCGTAGGATGTGAAGCCGGCGTTGCTGTAATTGGTGCCGGTTTGCCCGTTGCACTGCGGCACCTCATCCGGCCAAAATCGATAGTGCATGACCGAGTTTTTGTCATACGGCGTGATGTAGCCCGTATTTGCCGAGTGATAGCCATCAACGCCAGAGGGGACGCAGTGGGCGTTTTCGTCCACCCGCGCGTGTTCATGCGACAATCCCAGGGCGTGGCCGAATTCGTGCAGGGTATGATTCAACCAGGGCGTGCCGGTGTGAACGCCAGGTTTCCCCACCGTCATGTCCCGGTCATCATCTCCCAATTTCAGATTGTACTGACAAGGGCGCTTGGCATCGAGGTCGTTGGGCGAATTCGACCAGCTTGAACCTTTGAGGGCTTGGGTGCAGCCGACGCCGGGAACCATGCCCGGCGGATCTACCGGGACGTTGGTTTTCCACAAAGCAACACGAATGTCACCAGCGTAGGCGCTCTTGTTATTGACCCAGGTGGGCGCCGGGCAGGCCAGTTTCTGGATATTCCCTCCTGAGGCGGCGGCGTCCTGGATCGGCGTGCCGTCCATCGTCAGGAAATGAATGTTGGCAGCATATTCGAACCGCTGCAGGTGGCCGACGATCTCCCGCACCCGGTCCGCTCGGATGTCTACGGCATTACCGGCGAAACAGAGGGAAATATCCCTGCTGCGCACGCCTTGAAACCAGTACAGGGAGGCCTGGGCCGCGGGCGAACCGAATATCCCTTGCCCCACCATCCAGCCGATAAACAACGCCAGCAACATAAGCACCGCCATGCCCGACTTTTTACGTAGGGTATTCATGGTCACCCCCATCAGTAAAGGGCGACTGCTTGGATAGGGCGGCAGTCGTTGGAGGCGCAGCTATAGGAAGTGCCGCTGTGGTCGGCAGGGTCATACAGCACCTGCAGTAGGTGGCCGGAGACCTGCGCGGATGTCAGGATGCTGAGGAAGCGGGCCACGGACGCCGCATCGGTGGTCGGGTAAGCAAAGTAACGGATGCCGCTGTAGGATTGGGTGCAACGAACATGGATGCGATTCGAGAATACGGCGACACTGTTGGCGGTACAGTTCACCCAGCTTGCTGAGCTGGGAGAAGTGATGCCGACGAGGGTGTCATTGCCGGAGCTTTGGACGACCGCTGCGGGATCGGCGGTAGTGCCGGAGCTGGCTTGCACTATCCAGGCGCCGAAGAATCCAATCACGAACATCATTAGCAGGGCGATAGCCCCTTTGATCAGTCTTGAGCGGAACATGGTATTGACCTCCTTTGTCAAAACATGGGTGGGGATTTGCAGCCCCATTTCTCAGTGAACGCTACACAACGATAGAAAGAGTTCAATTTTTGCCGGCGATGAGTGTCAATCCCGACAGATTCATGCTTCCGACCGCGGACCAGAAGGGACAACACCCGCTACATCCTCTCTTGGCGGTGGCTGGCCTGTTTTCAGAACCATGAAGTCATTCATATCTCGCAATGAGGTGAAGTAGACCTGTTGACCAGAGGCAATATGTTGTGCCAGGCCGCGCCAGCCAGAAGCCGAATCCTGGGGACCGGCTTCCTCCCAGATGCGGATGACAAAGAGGTGCTCTTGACGAGGTGTGGGCTTATTCATGTCTGGCGCCTCCAGAATAAAAAATTGACCTTGACGCTTCAGAGCCATTCTACACAGTGCGCGTCCAAAAAGCGTCCAAAGGGGCCACAAACATCACACAACTGTTGAATCAGGCCAGATGTCCTCCTCCCAGGCCTGTTGTAGCTCCCGATTGTAGGGAATCTGCAAGAAGGCGGCTCGGCTTTCGGGGTCGGGGATGGTCGCGGCCTTTTCCTGGAGGATGGCGTTGGCCTGGGACAGCAGGTCGGCCGGGCGCCGGCTCTGTCCCCGGGCGCGATAGGTCTGCGCCGCGGCCCACAGCGCCAGTTGGGGATCATAGATGGTGTCGGTTTTGGCTGCGACCAGATCCAGCAGTTCATCTGCCACACGTCGTGCCTGCTCCGTCTTTCCGGCCCGCAGGTACGCCAGGGTCAGGAGGGAGAGATCCGTGGCCGAGTCTTCGGGAGGAAGATGCTGCTGGTGTCGCAGGGCCACGGCTGCGGTCAGATGAGCGATGGCCCTGTCCGGTTCGTCAAGCCTGAGCTCAGCCTCGCCCAGGTTGCCCAGGGCCGCGGCTTCGAAGAGAGGGATCTGAATGGTGTGAGCCAGGGAGCAGGCGGCGCCGGCGTATTCCTGGGCCAGCCGGTAGTCTCCCTGGTAGATGGACACGGCGCTGAGATTGATGGCGCAGCTCGCCATGCCGCGGCGGTCGTGCATGGCCGCGAACAGGGCCTCTGCCTGTCGAAACCCGGCCATCGCTTCTGCATAGCGACCCAGGGTGTTGGCCAACATGCCCCGGTTGAGCAACACCGCCGCCTGTCCCTGGCGCTGGCCCATATCCGCGTAGAGAGCGGCCGCCTTTCCGTAATGGCCCAGCGCCTGCGAGACCTGGAACAGACGCGCCAGGGTTGCCGCCAGGCGAGCGTGGGCATCAGCTTCCCCTTCCCGGTCTCCGATCGTGCGGCACAAGGCCAGCATCTGTCCCGCCAACGCCCGACTGGCCCCGAAATCCCGGTGCGTGAAGGCAGCTCGCGAAGCAGTGCCCAGGGTTCTGGCCAGCAGTGCCAGGTCGTCTTGGGCTTCGACCAAGGCGTTAGCCTGCTGAAGGAGTGTGTCGACTTGGTCGAAGCGCGACTGATGGACTGCGATCTCGGCCAGCAGGCATAAGCAGGTCACCTGACCCCGGACATTGTCCATGGAGCGATAAAGCGCCAATGCCTTTTTCAGCCGGGCGCGGGATGAATCGTATTGACTGAGGAGCATGTGGTAGGTGGCTTCGGCCCGCAGGGCCTCGGCCGGCCAGATGGCTTGGCCTGCGCTTGCAGATTTTTGTTTCAGCGCCGCCACCAGTTCCCCTTCGGCCTCTCGCTGGCCCAGGCTGCGAGCCAGCCGGATCCGGCGCCGGAGTACGTCGCAGGCCCGATCGTTGTCGTGGAGCTGGCTTGCCAGCGTCGCCAGTGCCGCCAGATCGGCCTCCTGCGCCACACGGTTGCCGTGGCGGTGATGGACATCTTCTTGCAGGGCGATAACGTCGTAACGCAAGTCGGGGTCAGAAGCCAGTTTCAGTGCCTGCTGCAGGTAGTCCAGCGCTTCGTCATCGGCATACGCCGCCAGGGTGCGGCGAGCAGCCCGCAAGTGGTAACCGGCAGCTTGCTGCGGCTCACCCCCCCGCTCGAAGTGAAAGGCCAGTTCGACAGCCAGATCGTCCCGCTGCTGCGGGTTGAGGCTCAGAAGGACATGGGCCACGCGGCGGTGCCGTCGCCGACGCCGGACCACGGGGATGTGTTCGTAGAGTGTGGTCTGGATCAGATGATGGGCGAAGGCGTAGTCGAAGCGACCATGGCCGGTTGCTTCCCGCACCAGGTGGTAGTCCATGAGCACATCCAGGGCGTCCAGCACCTTGCTCTCGCTCCAGCCGCACACCTCGCGCAGCAGCTCCACGTTGAAGCTAGCGCCGATAATCGCAGCCACCTCGGCCAGAGATTTGGATGCGGCGTCGAGTCGGGTCACGCGACCGGCGATGGCGTCGTCCATGCGAGCAGGAAGTACCGTTGGCATCTGCACTTGCCAACCCCCCCCTTCCATCCGGATGTCCCCCGCCTCGATCCGGTCCCGAATCAGCTCTGATAAGAAGAAAGGATTCCCTTCGCTGGCAGCATACAGTTGGCGGGCCAGGTCGGTGGCTTCCTCACCCAACCCGGATACCTCGGCTATCAGGTTGTGGACTGCCTGGGCGCTCAGGTGGCCCAGGGCCAGGTGGGTGATGAGATCGTCGGCCTGTAGGTGTCGCCGCAGCTCTCGCAGGGGATGAACACCGGGGATTTCATCCTGGCGGTAAGCTGCCAGGATGAGCAGGCGATGCTGGGGCGCCCGCCGAGCCAGGAATTCGAGCAGGCGAGCCGTCCCGGCCCCGGCCCAGTGCAGATCATCCAGGATCAGCACCAGGGGCCGCGGTCGGGCCAGACCTTCCAGACAGCGTGCGATGCCTTCGAAAAGACGATTGCGGTCGCGATCGGGATCGAGGTGGACCGGCGTGGGGAGTGGTGTGCCGGCGTCGAGCCGCCGGGAGCGGATTTCGGGGATCAATTCGGCCACGGCAGCCAGCCACAGGGGCTCGATCTCCAGGGCCACCAGCATGGGCAGGGCACTGCGCAATGCCTTCACGATGGCCTGATAAGGGATGGTTTCTACAGCGCGGGCGCTGCCCCAAAGTACCCGGCCCCCCTGCTCCTGAGACAATCGCATGAATTCTTCCATGAGACGGGTTTTGCCCACGCCGGCTTCCCCGCCGATCAGCAGCAGTCGCCCCTGACCCCGAATCGCTCGGCTCCACCAGGTGTTGATTAGTTCAAGCCCGCTCTCTCTGCCCACGAAAGGCAGGGTGAGCCCGGTCTTCCTGGCGGCTGGCGGGAGGACGACCTCATCCGCTATCTGGGTCGTGCTTGGCAGCACCCGGTTGCGTAGGATGGCCTCGCACAGGGCAACGGTCTCTGGCATGGGATCAACCCTCAACTCTTCCTGCAGGCATCGGCGAAAGGCCGCGTATTCCTTCAGCGCACCGGCCCGATCACCGGTCTCATAGCGGAGGGCCATTAGCAGGCGGACCGTGTCTTCGCGCAGGGGATCGATGGCGAGCAGGCGGGAGGCGACGATGGCCTGGGGAAAGCGGCGTTGCGACCGGTAGTGGTCGATCAGATGCGTGAGATCGGTCAAGTAGAGGGTGCGCAGTCTTTCCCGTTCGGGGAAGATGCAGTCATCATAGCAATCTGCCAGCAGATCGCCGCCATAGAGGGCAATCGCTTCTTCCCCCCTGGCCGTATTCCGGCTCAGTCGTTCGAACTCGGCCACGTCCAGCCAGTAGGTGGCCTGGGGGTTCCATTGCACGGACTGAGAGTTTTGCAGAAGCCATGGTGTATCCGTGGCGGGGAGTGCCTGGTTTAGTTGGTACAGATGCCGGCGCAGATTGGCGTACGCCGTTGTCTCCGCCACATCGGGCCAGAGGGTGAAGGCCAGTGTTTGCCGCGCGATGACTCGCTCCCGGTGTAGCAGCAGGTAGGCCCACAGGGGAATCGTTTTGGGGGGGAACTTGAGTTGTAGACGTTTCCCTTCATAGACCGCTTGCAGGTCTCCAAAAAGGAATATCTGGAGTTGCAATGTCATTTTCGATTCCATGGAGATAGGAGGATGCTGCCATGATACAGCATACAACGGATGTCTTCAACTGTTCCCCGGGTGCGTCGGCAAGAAGCGCCGCATCACGGATGCGGCTAACGCCTGTCAACGCCACAGCACTTGACGTCTTCGTGTAGCAGGTACATTGATAGCTCGAAATCTGTACGAATGAGTCAGGTTTTGGGCCACGCTCGAAGACCTGACAGGTTCCCTGCGGACGAGTCTCTTGAGCAACATTCGTTTGTCAGGCGAAGGCGCATCGTTGAGCAACTTGTTGCTGAGAACCTGTCAGGTCCCGATCGCGGTGCACGATACGAACGCGTTTGCTTCTTGTCGGTTCGAGGTGGCGGCGAATCGAATTCACCGCCTGACCGGGGCCAAGTCCCCGCAGGGACTTTGGCCTTATCGCATCAACAGGCCCTCGCTGCTGACAAGATCGGTCGGCGCAGGCCGACCTCTGGCCGCAGGCCTAAAGAGCCCGACTTCCAGTCGGCGTTCTCGCGGCGGCGAGGCACTCACTGCGCGCAGGCCCCCGAACCCCTCCCCTTTTCTCTATATTAGGTCACGGGGAGACGCCTGAGATGCGGTTGAACCGTTCCGGTCTGCCGGTTACCAGGTTTAGGGGTTCCCAAGGGGTCAAAGTCCAGTTAGAATTTGAGTATGAAATCGATTTCATCCATTATACCGATGCGCTCTGGGGCTGTCAAGGCGCGAAAGGCTGGGGCAGATAGAATGAACCCTGTCCGTTTCCCAACTTCCCTGAGTATTTGGCCCTATGAACTTCTCACGACTCCCTGCAAGTAGGTGCGTACGGCCGCAGCCGTTGCGAACCCCAGGGCAATTTGCGCAATCTGCTTGCATTCATCCCAACGCCAACGTCGAATCGCTTGCTTCACCGTGGGGATCGAAGCCGGGGCCATGCTGAATTCATCCAGGCCCAGGCCTAATAGAAGCGGTGCCGCCATGGGATCACCGGCAAATTCGCCACACATCCCCACCCACTTCCCGTGGGCATGGGCGGCCCGAATGGTCTCAGCGATGAGCTTGAGGACAGCAGGGTGGTAGGGACTGGCAAGGCTGGCGACCCGTTCGTTGGTGCGATCGACGGCGAGCGTGTATTGCGTCAGATCGTTCGTGCCGATGCTGAAGAAATCCACCTGAAGTGCAAAGTGTGAGGCCAAAAGTGCTGCCGAAGGAACTTCGATCATGATGCCAAATTGCACCTCCGGTAATTGATAGCCTTGTTCCCGCAGCACGCTTGCCGCCTGATCAAAGAGCGTTTTGGCTTGCTTCACTTCGCCCAGGCAAGAGACAAGTGGTAGCATGATGCGCAGATCGGTCGTTGTTTTCGCGGCTGCGATCAGGAGAGCGCTCAATTGATTTATCAAAATATC
This sequence comes from Chloroflexota bacterium, assembly GCA_013152585.1. Taxonomy (GTDB): domain Bacteria; phylum Chloroflexota; class Anaerolineae; order J102; family J102; genus JAADGC01. The sequence continues at coordinate 8,965 of JAADGC010000205.1, read as the reverse complement.
GGGCCGCTCGCTCATCATACGGATGGCTCGCCATCCCAGGAAGGGGTTGGACTCTGTTTGAATATGGAGATAGGGCGCCGGCTTATCTCCGCCGATGTCCAGCGTCCTCACCACCACCGGTCGCCCGGCCATCACCTCAAAAATACGGCGATAAATTTCCACCTGCTCATTCTCGGCCGGGAGCTGGCAGCGATTGAGATAGAGAAATTCGGTGCGTAGAAGGCCAATCCCTTCGGCGCCCATGGCAAGGGCTTGTTGCGCATCTTCGAGGCTCCCCACATTGGCTACAACCTCGACCTGGTGGCCATCACGGGTCAGGGCCGGCTGGTGGGATGCGGCCAGTTCCACAGCGCGCTGTTGTTGCCAGGAATCCGCACGCTGGCGGGCCTGAGCGATGGTCTCTGGCGTTGCCCCCACAATCACCTCCCCGCTATCGCCGTCCAATACGACCATTGCGCCTTCGGCGATTTTGCTTAAATCAAGGGGAGCACTAACGACAGCGGGCACCCCCAGGGCTCGGGCCAGAATCACGGTATGCGAGGTGGGGCCGCCACGGACGGTACAGATGCCGAGGATGTTGCAGCGGTCGAATTGGATGGTATCAGAAGGCGTCAAATCCTCGGCGATGACAATAGCAGCGGCGCTGAGAATGGGCACATCATTCTCTTTTCCGCTCAGAAGGCGCAGGACGCGTTGTTTGACATCACGCACGTCTTGGGCACGCGCCTGAAAGTAGGTATCCTCCAAAGCGAGTAGCATCTCAGCATAGTGTTCGAAGCTGTCGGCCACTGCCGCCTCGGCATTGAGATGTTCATCCTGAATCAGGTGTTGCACGGCGGCGAGCAATTCCGCATCCTCCAGAAAAAGCTGATGTGCTGCGAAAATAGCGGCTTCTTCTTTCCCGGCTGCTGTTTGGGCTCTGGCAGCCAACTCCTGTAACTGTGTGCGAGCACATGCAAACGCATGTTGCAGGCGCTGCCACTCCTGCTCTGAATCTTCGACAGGATGACGGGGTACTTTTATCCGTTGCGGGCGATACACCCACGCCTTGCCGATCGCAATCCCACCAGATGCCGGAAGGCCTTTACAATGCTGCATCAGTTTACTCTCCGAAGTTATTTGCAATCAAATCCGTTAAGGCCTGCAATGCTGCGGCTGCCGACTCCCCTTCGGCACTGATCTCGATCTGGTAGCCCTGATTGACCCCTAAGGTAAGTACGCTGAGAATGCTCTTGGCGTTGACTGCTGGTTTATCGTCGGTGACATTGCGCACGGTAATCTGGCAGGGATAGGCGCCAGCGGTTTTGACAAACTCGGCTGCAGGGCGGGCGTGCAGGCCGGCAGAGTGAGTGACTGTGAGGAGGGTTGAAGGCATAGGGAGTTCTCCTGTGCAGAGTGAGTCGAGTGTTTTTTAGAAAGAGAGGTAGGCCCGGCACAGTGGCGTCGGGCCTACCTACTCCATATCAGGTGAGGTCGTTCTCTGTCATCCTACAAGCTGGCAAACTATCAACGCCGGAGCGTCAGGGGCTGGGAATTATTCGGCTTCAACTTTCGGAGCGCCGGCTGCGACTTCCCAGGCAGTGCGATTACGCATGTAGAAGAACATCGCCAGGGCCAGGAGCGCCAGCACCACGAGCAAGCCGAAGAAGCCTCCCAACAGCTCGACCAGACCCACAAAAAGGGCTGGCGGCCACAGGAAACCATCCGCAATACTCGTGATCCGGGTGGCATTCTCGGGGATTTGGAAGTTGGCGGCGATGGCGGTTTCGGTGAAGAGACCCGACATGGCGGTGGCAATATAGAATCCAATGCCTAAGGTGACAGTACCGGCAATGATGATGCGCAGGACATTGCCCCGCAGCAGAGGAGCCATCATGGCGACAACGAAGGGAATCACAGCCAGATCGGCGAAAAGAATGACCCTGTTTCCTGGCAGGATGATGCTGAGTACAATGGCGATGGGCACCAGGACCAGGGCGCTGGCAATAGCAGCGGGGTGGCCGATCAGGATAGCCGAATCGAGGCCGATGTCGATCTCGCGGTCGCTGGCGCGTTTCTGCATGAACTCACGCGCTGCCTCTGAAACAGGGATCAGGCCTTCCATCAGGATTTGCACCATTCGTGGCAACAGTAGCATGACTGCGGCCAGATTCATGCCGGTTCCCAGAATCTTCACCAGTGCTTGATCCGCGTTGTAGTAACCGATGATGCCCAGTATCAGACCGATAACCAGACCCAGGACGACTGGTTCACCGAAAACACCCCATTTCTGACGAATGGTTTCGGTATCGAGATTGATATCTCGCAGTCCTGGGATCTTTTCAATCACCCAGTCTGTGGCAATGGCAATAGGCACGGCCGGTGCCGAAGTGAGGTGGGGAATTGAGATACCGGGTATACCATAGAAGTTTTGCACGGCTTTGGCCGTCCAATCGGCCAGGAACAAAGCCAGGGCGGCGGCGATGGCGGCGGCGATCAGCCCGTACAGCAGGCTGCCGGTGGCGGCTACAACCAACGAGCCAATGAAGGCGAAGTGCCAGTAATTCCAGATGTCGACATTGAGTGTCTTCGTCAGCCTTGTGGTCAACATCAGGATATTGACCAGAATGGCGATGGGAATCACCCATAGGCCGACGGAAGACCCAAAGGCGATCGCCGCTGCCGAGGGCCATCCCACATCGACGACATCGCGTTGTACGCCGGTGTTTGTCACAATTGCTTGGGCCACATCGCTCAGGCTTGTCCACATCAAACCAATGACGAGGTTAATGCCGATAAATGCTACGCCAATCGTCACACCAGCGCGAAATGCTTTTCCTGGCTTGGCGCCCAGGACCCAGGCCACAATGAAAATGATGATGGGTAACATCACTGTCGGGCCCAGGGTATCTGTCACAGATTTAAGTCCTTGTAAAAAGGCATCCATACGATAATCCTCCCAAAAACGAAAAAGGTTGGGGTGCAATAGCACTAATACGGTCGCAGATGACAGTGTCATCGACGACGTTACGCAAAACTAGACCAGTGAGGAGGCGTCAGTTAATAGATGGTTGGGGTTTTCCTTTTGCGTCAGGCACATCCGCGATGCGCCTGACGCTTGTCAACCCCGTATCACTTGACGCCCTCGTGACCTAGCTGTCCGTGAGAGCTTTTTCTATTTGTTTAAGCACATCCTCCTTACCGATACCGGTGAGAAAAGCGAGTGTTTTGATGACAGGAACCCCCAGATCGTCGGGGACTGGCGTTGTCGATACAACCAAATCCACGCCGCCGAGGCGACTACGGATCTCTGATGCTCTGCACTGACGTGTCAACACAGGGATGCCACGCTCACGCATCGCCTCTTCGATGCCTTTGGCCACAACAGTAGACGTAGCAATGGCTGTTCCACACGCTACCAGAACGACTTTTGGTTGATTCATGGTAACCTCCTGCAAGCTGAGTGTTTGTCTGGAATAAACTACCGGGAGGTGGTCGCCGATTAGCGTCGGCGGCGCTTCTGGCCACTTCCCGAAGGTCTAAACCGAAAGATTGATTCTGAATGCTCACCCAAAAGAGCCAGAAAAATTAGCTATCATGGTGGTTTTGTGCCAATGCTTGTTGCACGGCACTTACAGATGACGCCGACATTAATTGCGTAATCAACTGGGAGTTTTGCAGAACAATTGCCACCTCCTGTAGCATGGCGACCTGTGATTTGGGCTGCTCGAGTGCCAGCAGGAAGACCAATCGGACAGGGATTTCTTCGGTGGGGTCAATCATATGCCGAAACATCACCGGCTTTTGTAAAGTGGCCAACGCTACTGCCGGCCGCAACACGTGCTCCACATCGGTGTGCGGGATCGCAGCATGAATCTCACCCGCCAACATCAGGCCGGTCGGCAGTTCGGATTCACGGGCCAACGCCGCATCGGCAAAACTTTCGCGTACATGACCGGTAGCCAGTAACCGGGCGCTTAGCACACGAATCACATCCTCTGCGTCTTGCGCAGCATAATTCAAAACAATCGCACTGGGTTCAAGTAGTTCTGCAAGCATAATGGTCCTTTACATGGTCATAAGCGCCGGATATTCCAACGCCGAGCGCAGATCATTTAAGAAATGGGCGGCAATAGCGCCATCAACCGTGCGATGATCAGCCGAAAGTGTGATCGTCATCATGGGACGGATCGCAACATCGTCATCAGACATGACGACAAGGCGCCTGACAATGCGGCCGACTGCCAATATCCCTGTTTCGGGGGGGTTGATGATGGCCGTAAAGCTATCTACTCCGAACATGCCCAGGTTCGAAATGGTGAATGTGCCCCCCATCAAATCCTGCGATCGTAACTTGCCGGCACGGGCACGACTGGACACCGCTGTCACCTCGGCAGCCAGTTCCAGAATGCCTTTTGCATCGGCATGGTGAACGACGGGGACAATGAGTCCATCTTCCAGGGCGACGGCAATTCCTACATTGACATCGGACAGAACCAGGATGCGGTCTTCGCTCAAACGAGCATTCATGCGCGGGTTTCGCCGCAGAGCCCAGGCACACGCTTTCAGCAAAATGGCTGTCATGCTCACCCGCGGCTGCTCCGCAGACAACCCTGCATGCAAACGGTCACGAAGCGCCTGCATGGCCGTGGCATCTATTTCGGCACTGAATGTCATGTGGGGTGCTTCTTGGAAGCTGGCCTGCATACGTTGGGCAATCGTCCGCCGCATGCCTACCAGAGGGATGACCTCGGCGACGCCGGCCTCGGTCGTCGGCACCGCAGCCGGTTTTGTGGCGTGGGCCGCCTGCACATCCCACGATTGCACCCGCCCGCGGGGGCCGCTTCCTTTGACGCTGGCCACATCCACATCCAATTCACGTGCCCGACGCCGGCCAGCCGGTGCTGCCCGCACTTTTGCACTGCCCCCGGCATCTCTCTGCGCTACGAACGCCTCGACATCGCCACGGGTGATGCGTCCTCCCGGGCCACTGCCCACCACTTGCTCTACATCGACGCCTTTGTGGGCTGCAACCCGCGCCGCCACCGGCGTAACGGCGACTGTGTCCGGGCCGGCGGGCTGAGCGGGTGGGTGTGCGGGCGCCACAGCAGGGGGGGCTTCAGTCTCCGGGGGGGGCAGGGCTTCGTCCGGCTGGCGGATGTAGGCGATGATGGCTGTCACCGGCACGGTTTCCCCTTCCTGATAGCGGATACCATCCAGGATGCCGGTCGCCGGCGCCTCTACCTCCATATCCACTTTATCCGTTGTCACCTCGGCAATGGGATCGCCCGCTTCCACGAGGGTGCCGGGTTGAACCAGCCATTTGATGATATCGGCGGTTTCTTGCGTGAAACCGAATTTGGGCATGATCACTGCTTTGGCCATCAATACCCCCCTTGCACCAGTTTGCGGGCTTCGTCAACAATGTTTTCAACTTGCGGTACGGCATGATATTCCAGGGTGCGATTATAGGGGATGGGCGTATCCAGGCCTGCCAGTCGTCGCACCGGCGCCTCCAGATAATCGAAGGCCTCGCTAGCAACGATCTGAGACACCACTTCGCCACCAAACCCGCCCATCTTCACCGCCTCATGCACCACCAATGCGCGACCTGTCTTTTTCACGGAATCGATAATCGGGGCACTATCCAGCGGTTTAATCGTACGGGGATCGATGATCTCGACCTCGATATTTTCCTGGGCCAGTTGTTCTGCGGCTTGCAGTGTGCGCTGCACCATAATCGAGGTGGCGACAATGGTGAGATCAGACCCCTCCCGCACGATCTTACTCTTCCCCAGCGGCACCTCATACGGCTCTTCCGGCACATCTGCTTTTGTTCTGTACAGCAGCTTGTGCTCCACAAAGATGACCGGATTATCATCATAGATGGCTGCGCGCAGCAAGCCCTTGGCGTCGTACGCATTGCTGGGCATTACCACTTTGAGGCCCGGAACGTGCACGAACCAGTTCTCCAGACTTTCGGAATGCTGGGCGGCAGCGCCAGTGCCGGAACCACCCGGCATGCGCAGCACCATGGGCACCGTCGCCTTACCGCCAAACATGAACCGTATCTTTGCCGCTTGTAAGACAATCTGTTCCATGCTCAGGGCCACGAAATCCATAAATTGAATCTCGCCCACGGGACGCATGCCGGTGAGCGCCGCACCGATGCAAGCGCCCGCCAGCCCGGCTTCGGAAATGGGGGTGTCGATAATTCGCTCTTTGCCAAATTCCGCCAGCAAGCCGGCGCTCACGCCGAAGGCGCCGCCGTAGATGCCGATGTCCTCTCCAATCATGAACACTCGTTCATCTGCCGTCATCGTCTGGCGCAAACACTCGCGCAGTGCTTCCGCATAGCTTAATTCACGCATAAACGCCCTCCAGAATGGTGTCGATGCTAGGTTCTGGGCTGGCCTCGGCAAAGGCTACGGCTTGATCGATGATCTCGCTGGCCTCTGCCCGGTAGCGTTCCATCCCGGCATCATCCAGCCCCAGGGCCCGGGCATAATGCCGGATAGGATCCTTCTTTTGCCATGCCTTGACTTCCTCACGCGTGCGGTACGCCTGGCGGTCGCTCTTAGAATGCCCCCGCCAGCGATAGGTTTCCGCCTCCACCAGGGTGGGGCCATTTCCGGCGCGTGCTCTTTCGACGGCCTCACTGACCGCGGCGTATACGGCAAAGAGATCATTGCCATCCATTGTGACGCCAGGGATGCCATAGGCGCAGGCGCGCTGGCTAATTCGCTCGATATTGAAAGCGCGCTTGACGGCCATCGACATGGCATATTGGTTATTTTCGCAATAATAGATGATGGGGAGCTTCCAAATACTCGCCATATTTAGCGATTCATGAAATGCCCCTTCGTTTGCAGCGCCGTCGCCGAACATAACGATGACGACCTGATCTGTTTTGCGGAGTTTGATGCTCAGGCCCACGCCGACGGCAATGGGGATGCCTCCTCCCACAATGCCATTCGCTCCTAAATTATTGGCTTCTACATTGGCGATGTGCATCGATCCCCCTCTGCCCCGGCAATAGCCTGTCTCCTTGCCTAAAAACTCGGCCATCATCAGATTCACATCGCTCCCCCAGGCCAGGCAATGCCCGTGGCCGCGATGATGATTGAGCAGATAATCGCTTTCGCGTAAAGCTAAAGAGGCGCCGGCGGCAGATGCCTCCTGGCCGATGGAGAGATGCATGGTGCCGTGGACTTTGCCCAAAGCATAGAGTTCCTCGGCCTTCTCCTCGAAGGTGCGGATAACCAGCATTTCTTTCAGAAGGGCCAGCGCCTTTTCCTGGCCCCATGCCTGCAAATAGGTCTGATAGTCGGGTTGAGTTGAGTGTTTGGAAGTCACCATGCCTCCTTTCTTATTGTGTCGGGGGAGAAGTATTTTTTAGTAACTGCAAGACGTGGCTTGCCGCTCGATCATCGGTCACCAGAGCGTTGATTAAGCCACCACGGAGCGCCCCTAAGATGGGCCGTGCTTTAGCCGAACCGCAGGCAATGCCGACCCGTAAAGGAACGCCCAGCAGTCTGACAGGATCGATGTTTACAAACCGGCGTTGCAACGCTGTTTCCGCCAGTTGACCATGGATATCGAAGTGAATTGCGCACACATCACCAACGGCGCCTGCTTCCGCAAAGACGGCCAACTGGTCCGGTCGCAAATAGCCCGAACGCACCATGCTGGAATAATCGTATTCAACCGTGCCCACGCCAATCAGGGCGATACTCATGGCTTCGGCATAACACAAAACGTCCTGCACTCTGCGATCGTGCATCAGGGCCACCTGTGTTGCTTCGCTATCCACAAAGAGAGGTGCCGGTAAAATCGTGTAGCGCCCCCCCAGTAGATGCGCCATTCTTCTGGCCAATTCGGGGCCATCGATTTTAAGATCGGCAGAGCCCATAGAGCCAATGATCTGTACCACATGGATGCCGGTACGAGGTTGTGGCCGTAGGGCAAAAACCATTTCCGCCAAGCTCGTCCCCCATGACATGCCAATCGTCATCCCATCCTGCAGCAGCTCTTCCACCAATCGTGCCGCCAAAACGCCTACCCCTCGCAATGTCATAGGATAATCGCGGGCATTGCTTTGTAAGACGCGCACTTCCTGCAGGTGAAAGGTTTTTCGCAGCGTCTTTTCGATATCGGAGCGGCGCCCCAACGGGTGGTGAATGCGCACTTCCACGATCCCTTGTTCTTTTGCCGCCTTCAGCAGTCGCGAAACCATGGAACGGGAATAGCCGGTTTGGCGGGCGATCTGCGCCTGGGTCAGCCCTTCTTCGAAGTAGAGACCGGCGATTTTTGCAAGCAGTTCTAAACGCTCGAGAGTCATAATAGGCGGGTCGTACCAGAGCATGGAAAAAATCTGACATCTGCCGAACTGTGAGTAGTATAACACAAAATCTGGGGGTTTGGTGTGCATATGTGCATTATGTTCACATATGTGAATCATAAGGGCCCGCCGGGGGCTGAATTCCCCCGGCGTCGTTTTGTAGCCCTGCGGTTCACCGCCGGGCGGTCCCCGGCCACAGCCCTTCCCACCGGCAACGCCCCCCGCCTCACCGCTGCTCACGAAGCGTTAGCCGCATCCGTGATGCGGCGGGTTAGGCGGCGAAACCGGTGCTTTATTGGCGCCCTCGTGACCTGGCACTGCAAATGAATTTGCAGGCTCACAGGTCCAAGTCCCCTCAGGGACTCTACCCCTGCCGTGCGCACACTCGGCCCGACCCCGTCGCGCCGCGACATCGCCGACTGGAAGTCGGGCTCTTCAGGCCTACGGCCAGAGGTCGCCCTACGGCGACCGATCGTGTCAGCAGGGAGGGCCTATTGCAGAGACATTTGCCCCCGTAGGGGGACAAGCGGCGGAACGCCCCCGAGCCCCGAATTGATTCGGTGGGTGCACTATTCTTTGCCCTCGTCCTCAGCCCCGACAGTCGTATCTCCCTCCGTCTCCGGAGCGGCCCCCATCCTCGCCGCC
>JAADGC010000235.1 GCA_013152585.1 Chloroflexota bacterium | reverse complement strand
CACCACTGCCCGGCGCATCTGAGCGGGGCCAAGTCCCCGCAGAGACTTTGGCCTTGCGGCGGCGACGTCATGCCGGCAAATGCCTCCTCACAAGTACACGACGGCCTAAATACCAGGTGGGTTGTCAAGCGCCCGGCGCATCCGTGATTGTGGTATGTGCCCCATACTACCTACGGGGCACCTACCACAATCAGTTGTCGGGGCATAGACCCCATACAACATCTAGTAGTACGGGGTCTACGCCCCAACAGGGTGATGCGCCGCAGCGCCACCTCCAACCTTACGCCCAATTTCCTGGGACGCCCCCCTGCCTACAGGGCTGGGTTGCGCTGAACCCCAGTCTGGCGTATACTTCCATGTTGGAAACTGCGATCCAGTTTCCAGTCAACCCGGCGCGATGCCAATGTCTGTTTTCTCTTACTCTATCTCAGTCTCAAGGAGGAGATATCGCTATGTCTAAACGTATCTTCATTGTGTTGACTATCTTGCTTCTCAGCGTCATGGTCCTCGCAGCTTGCGGTGGTGCTCAAGCCACGAAGGCACCAGAAGCCACCAAGGCGCCCGCAGCAACGAAGGCCCCGGAACCCACCAAAGCTCCGGAACCCACCAAGGCACCGGAACCTACCAAGGCTCCTGAGCCCGCAGCGAAAGTCGGTATGTCCCCCGACAACCCTCTGAAAGTCCTGTTTGTGCCATCCGGTGAAGTGGAACAAATTCTGGGTGGGGCAGAAAAACTCGATGCCGCCCTGGCAGAGAGAGGGATTTACACCAAATCCTCCGTGTCCACCAGCTATGCTGCGGCCATCGAGGCCATTTGTTCGGGTCAGGTTGACATTGCCTGGTTGGCACCCCTCAGCTACGTCCTTGCCCACGACAAATGTGGCGCCGACGTAATCCTGGGCGCTATTCGCTTTGGCTCTGCCACCTACAACGGCCAGATCCTGGCCAATGTCGACAGTGGTATTAATACCCTGGCCGATCTCAAAGGCAAGAAATTTGCCTTCACCGACCCCGCCTCCACATCTGGCTATCTCTATCCTTCGGCTTTGATGCTGGAAAACGGTATCAACCCAAAGACCGATCTGGGTGAAGCCGTCTTTGCCGGTGGCCACACATCCGCCGCTATCGCCGTGTATCAGGGCACAGTCGATGCCGCCGCTACCTACATCGATGCCCGCAATAGCCTTGTCGAACGCTTCCCCGACATCATGGAAAAAACCAAGGTCATTGCCACCACGGCCGACATCCCCAACGATACCATCTCCATTCGCCCTGGCCTCGATCCTGAAGTCGTGGCGGCCTTCAAACAGGCGATGCTCGACATTGTCAGCACCGACGCGGGCAAACAGATTGTTTACGAAATCTACGAATGGGATGGCATTGCCGATAGCAATGACAGCCTCTTCGAGCCGGTACGCCAGGCCGCTGTGGGTCTGGGAATCCAACTGGACAACTGGAAGGGCGTCAGCGTCAACTACCAGGTAGGTATGGTCACCGACCTGGGCGGTATCGATGACAAGTCCTTCAACCAGACAGCCTGGAAAGGCGTGCAAGATGCCATTGACAAACTGCCCGTGGATGGTGTCTTCCTGGAAAGCCAGCAGCAAACCGACTACGAGAAGAACATTAACGAGTTCATCTCTCAGGGCAAAGACATGATCATCACCGTCGGCTTCCTCTTGGGTGACGCTACCCGCCAGGCCGCCGAAGCCAATCCCGATCAGAAATTTGCCATCGTCGACTATCCTAGCGAAGCGCCTAACATCCGTGGCCTGCTGTTCAACGTGGCCGAGCCCAGCTTCCTGGCCGGTTACCTGGCCGCAGGCATGAGCGATACCGGCGTGGTCTGCACCTACGGCGGCCTCAACATCCCGCCCGTGGCCGAGTTCATGCAAGCCTACCAGCGCGGCGTCGAGTACTACAATGCCCAGAAGGGTGCCGACGTGACCCTGTTGGGTTGGGACAACGCCACCAATGACGGCGCCTTCACCGGCAACTTCGAATCCACCGATGACGGCCGTCGCTTTGCCGAAAACTTCTTCGACGAAGGCTGCGACGTGATCTTCCCCGTTGCTGGCCCCGTGGGCCTGGGCAGCGCCGCTGCCGCCAAAGATCGTGGCCTGATGATGATCGGCGTTGACACCGATCAGTACGTCTCGGCCCCCGAATTCGGCGAAGTGTTCGTAGCCTCTGTGCTCAAGAACATGGACAAAGCCGTGTATGACACCATCAAAGCCATGACTCGCGGTTCCTTCGCAGGCGGCGAGAATTACATCGGCACCACCGCCAACGGCGGCGTGGGTCTTTCCTCCTTCCACGACTTTGATGATATGGTGCCTGAAGAGCTGAAGACTGAATTGCAAAACCTTTCCGATATGATTTCTTCGGGAGATCTTGCTGTCCAGTAAAGTGCTTTTGTCTCCATGAGCCAATATGCGGCGGCGAAAGTGGGTAACTTCCGCCGCCGCACGGTATCTATCACGACTGTTTCATCCATAAAGTTTTTAACCTCCGAGGGGTGGTCAGAAATGCTGCCAGCACCGAATTATCGGTGACCACCTCCCGGAGGTTCATTCTAGACAAATACTAAGGACCTGGAGACTGGCGAAAATCAAACTCACGGCTTGGCAACGCTCTTGGCACCTGACGTCTCCTGTTCCGCTCATCGTCGCTGTAAAGCAGTACTCAAACCGATCCGTAACACCTACGCACTCCTCGTTCTGAACCACAGATTTCACGGATGCGTAACAAGAAATCTGAGGTGTCTGTGCCATCTGTCGTTGAATTCAGCACGGAAGGGTCACTTTTTGAGGAACCTGTAGGTACGCCGATTCAATCTCCGAGAGAAGAAGTTATGGCCCCAGCCCTTGAACTCCATGGTATTAGCAAACGTTTCCCGGGCGTTTTGGCTAACGACCACATTGACTTAACCCTGGGAGAAGGGGAAATTCATGCCCTGTTGGGCGAAAACGGTGCGGGTAAAAGCACGTTGATGAATATTTTGTACGGGCTTTATTCCCCTGATGAAGGGGAGATTTTTATACACGGCAAACGCGTTAACATCCAGGGCCCCACCGATGCCATCCGTCAGGGGATTGGCATGGTGCACCAGCATTTTATGTTGGTGCCGCCGCTCACCGTCACCGAGAATGTGATGCTGGGCAATGAACTGACGCGGGGGTTAGTGTTGGATCGCCAGGCCGTTGCCGCCCGTGTGCGCGAGATATCCAAAGCCCACGGCCTGCACGTCGATCCCGACGCAAAAGTAGAGGATCTGCCGGTGGGTGTGCGCCAGCGCGTGGAAATCATCAAGGTGCTGTACCGCCACGCCAAAATTCTCATCCTCGATGAACCCACTGCCGTGCTCACGCCCCAGGAAGCCGACGAGCTATTCGAGATCCTGGAGTCGTTGCGCAAGCAGGGGGTGAGCATCATCTTCATCAGCCATAAACTGCGCGAGGTGCTGGCCCTGGCCGATCGCGTCACCGTGATCCGACGAGGCCGGGTGGTGGGAGAGATGAAGACCGAGGATGCCAGCCAGGCCAAATTGGCAGAAATGATGGTGGGGCGGCAAGTCAGCCTCACGGTTCACAAAGAGCGGGCGCATCCAGGCAAGCCTATCCTGAAAATTCAGGACCTCGAAGCGCTGGATGACCGTCTGCAGGTGGCTGTCAACGGCGTCTCTTTGGAGGTACACGCCGGGGAAGTGTTGGGAGTGGCTGGGGTGCAGGGGAATGGCCAGAGCGAGTTGGTGGAAACCATCACGGGCCTGCGTGAAGTCAAAGGCGGGCATGTGCTGATCGATGGCAAAGATGTCACCAATGCCTCCCCTCGCAAAATCACGGAAGCGGGCAGCGCCCATGTGCCCGAAGACCGTCAGGAAGATGGCCTTGTTCTCAGCTTCCCCATTATCGACAATCTGGTACTCAACACCTACTATCTCCCTCCTTATGCCCACGGACTGGCCATGAATGAAGAGGTCATTCGGCAACGGGGACAGAAACTGGTGCAGGAATTCGATATCCGCACGCCCAGCGCCATGGCGCCAGTCGGCAACCTGTCGGGCGGGAATCAGCAAAAAGTGATTGTGGCCCGTGAATTCAGCCGTCCCATCCGCCTGCTGATTGCCAATCAGCCCACGCGGGGGCTGGATGTGGGCTCCATCGAATTCATCCACAAACGTTTGATCGAAAAACGGGATGATGGCGTGGCCGTATTCCTGGTTTCGGCCGAGCTGGACGAAATCATGGGCCTGTCCGACCGCATCGCCGTGATATTCAAGGGACGAATTACCGCCGTTGTCGCCGCCGATAAAGTTTCCAAAGAACAGGTGGGCCTGATGATGGCCGGCAGTACGCTGGAAGAAGCGTTGGCGCAAGCGCCCGGGCCGCGGGAAGGCCATCCTGAGATTATTACCTGATCCCCCCTTCACTCACATGAACACAAAACGCCGGTGAAGGGTCTCGCCGCACATGAATCGCCAGATTCTTCGCTATAATCGGCTTTGTGATAGCCCTTTCGGCGTCAAAGTCCGTGTCTTTGCTGTGTGTTGGCTGCAAAAGCTCGCTCAGAAAGACCTCTGAAAAAAGTGTCCAGTAAAGAGTATAAAATGCCAATCTCCAGTAAGTGGCAAAATATGCGTAGGAGTATCTTATGACTGAATCAGACGTTTCCAATTCCTCTCCGGATCCCAAATCCACGGAATCATTGGCCCAGGAGTTCCGCAGCACCCGTGTCCGTGACGCCGTGCTTGTGCCCATCCTGGCTGTTTTCACCGGTTTGCTGATTGGCGCCATCATTATTGTGATCACCGATAGCACCGTGATAGATGCCTGGCGCCATTTCTTCGACGATCCGGGGGGAGCTTTGCTTGCTACGTGGAATAGTATCCGTGTGGCGTATGGCGCCTTGATCTCCGGCTCGCTGGGGATTGTAGAAATCTGGCAAGGCTTGCAGGCCCTGCTCCATGGCCAGGGCGGCGCCGCCCTGGGCCAGGCCATGATCCCCCTGGCCGAAAGCATGACGCAATCGGTGCCGTACATTTTTGCGGGGCTGGCCGTGGCACTGGGCTTCCAGGGCGGCTTGTTCAACATCGGGGGCGAGGGCCAGTTGTTGGTCGGCGCCCTGAGTTCGGTGTATGTGGGCTATGCGGTCACCGGTTTGCCCTGGTTTTTGCATCTGCCGCTGGCGCTCATCGCCGGCTTGATCGGCGCCGGCATCTGGGGGGCGATACCAGGCCTGCTCAAAGCCTATACAGGGGGACATGAGGTGATCAACACGATTATGATGAACTGGATCATCATCAGCCTCAGCGCCTGGCTGCTCAAGGTGGGGGGGCCTATGTCGCGTGGTAAACTGCCCATTACGCCGGAGGTGCTGCCGACGGCCCAGATTCCGCAGATGTTCGCCACCCAGGGCAATCGCTTCCATTGGGGCTTCTTTCTGGCCTTGATTGTGGCGGCGCTCGTATGGTGGTTGCTGTATAGAACCACATTGGGTTTCGAAATTCGCATGTTGGGGGCAAACCCCAAAGCCGCCCGCTATAGCGGCATTAATGTCAAACGACTCTATGTGATTGTGATGACGATGAGCGCCATGCTGGCAGGCATGGCCGGTTCGGTGCAGACCCTGGCGGTCGACCGCTGGGTAGGGCTGGGGTTTTCCGGGGGCCTGGGCTTCGATGCTATTGCCTTAGCATTGCTGGGCAAGAGCCATCCCCTGGGGGTGGTGCTGGCAGCCATCCTGTTTGGGACACTTCGCAATGGCGCCACCCGCATGCAATCAGTGGCCCGCGTGCCCATCGACATTATCACCATCGTACAGGCGCTGGTCATTGTTTTTATTGCGGCGCCGGCAATCGTACGCTGGATATTCCATCTGCGCACCGAAGGCGAAGCCGCGGGTCCCATCTTTACAAAAGGCTGGGGTTCCTGATCCTTCATCCCGATTTCATTTGCAGCTAAGGTGACGATTTTATGAGTGCTTCCGTAACATCTTTTACATCTTCCGATTCGTATGCCGCCCGCAAAGAGCGACGCAAAACCATCGCCTATGGCGTTTTCTTTCTATTTGTGGCTATTCTGATCTTCTGGCTCTTTGCCTCAAACAGCGAAGGCGGGGTGATCAGCACCATGAAGCTGAACCCGGTCACGAAAGCCAAAATCATCAGAGTGCCCGACCTCAAGTTGCCCACATTGGCCACGATGATCATTTTTGGCGTGATCACGGCCCTGATCGGATTCTACCAGGTGATCCGCGGTTTCAAAAATGTGTATTTATGGCTGGGCATCGTCGCCCTCATGTTTGTTTTTACCTTTTTAGTGTGGGCCACGCGCGGGAAATCCATCAATTTGCTGGGCATCCTCACATTTGCCGTGGCCGCGGCATCGCCCATCGCCTTTGGCGCCCTCAGCGGGGTGATGTGTGAACGCTCGGGGGTGATTAATATCGCCATCGAGGGAATTATGCTGGCGGCAGCGATGATGGCTGTGATCGTCGCCAGTATGACCGATAGTCAATGGCTGGGCCTGGTCGCTGCCATTCTCACCGGCGGCCTCCTGGGGGCTTTCCTGGCCATCCTCTCCATTCGCTTTATGGTCGATCAGATCATCGGCGGGGTAGCTATCAATATCTTTGCCCTGGGCATCACCAGTTTTATCAGTCAGCGCTTTTTACAACCCATCCCCGGTCTGAATTCGGGAGGCGTTTTTAAGAGGATACCCATCCCCGGCCTTTCCCAAATCCCTATCATCGGCCCGGTCTTCTTCAATCACACCCCCATCATCTACATCTTATTCCTTCTCGTCATCGCCATCCACTTTATGCTGTGGTACACAAAATGGGGCCTGCGCACCCGCGCCGTGGGCGAACATCCCCGTGCCGCCGACACGCTCGGCATCAACGTCTATCTGGTGCGTTATGTGAATGTGATCATCGGTGGCATGATCGCCGGCATTGGTGGCGCCTATTTCACCATCGGCTCGGTAGGGCGCTTCGACGAGAACATCACGGCAGGAAAAGGCTTTATCGGCCTCGCTGCCATGATCTTTGGCAAATGGACGGCCGTGGGCGGTTTTGCGGCCTCGCTGCTTTTCGGCTTCTCGGATGCGCTACAGGCTAAATTACAGATTCTGGGCAAGGTGCAGGTGCCCATCCCCAGCGAATGGCTTCTCGTCATCCCCTATGTGGTAACGATGATCGTGCTGGCCGGCGTGGTCGGGCGTACAGTGCCCCCGGCCGCCGATGGACAGCCATACGAAAAACAGTAGGCAGTGCCAGGAGCCCTTTCTTTTTCGGCGCATCCGCTTTGTATCCGCTGCCCTCTTCGTGGTAAGCTGAGGGAATCAACCCTCATTCTCCTCTCACGGTATTGATGAACGATGCCACCCCACGAAGACCAACAGCAACAGGCCTTTGAATTACTTAACGAAGGTGCCCGGCTGATGCACGCTCAACGTTTCGGCGAAGCACTGGCCGTGCTGGAGCGCGCCTATCAGATCTTGCCCGACGATCCTGATGTTCTGATCAACCTGGGCGGGGCGTTGGTCATGACTGCCAGGTGGAGCAAGGCGGTGGCCGTTCTGGAAAGAGCCGTCGCCAAGCACCCCCTTCATGACGGTTTATGGCTGAACCTGGCAGCCGCCTATTTGGGCCGGCTCGAGTTTTCTTCGTATTCCCGGCAAGAGCAGGCGATCTCGGCGTACCAACAAGCCATCGAGATCGATCCTGTGGCCCCCAATGCACACTATAACATCGCCCTGATTTACGCCGAACGCAAGGACTGGGCCCAAGCTGCCACCTGGTTCGAGGCTGCCCTACGGACTCATCCCTCCGACCGAGATGCGGCCCGGTTGCTGGAAAAGGCGCGCACGTACCAGGCCGAAGAGGATGATTGAATCGTGAAACGCGTTCAGGTCAGGCTTTACGGTCGGGTTCAGGGCGTAGGTCTCCGTGTTTTTGTGCTCAGGCAAGCGCAGCACTACGGGCTCTCCGGCACCGTGCGTAACGTTTATTTCCCCCGGCAATATGTCGAAGTCGTGGCCGAGGGTGAAACCGCACCCCTGGAATCCTTCCTGGCCCAGTTGCAAATCGGGCCGGCGATGGCTCATATCGAACGGTTCGACAGCACCTGGGCACAGGCAACAGGCGCCTTTTCCGCATTCAGTATCATTCAGTAGTCAATCGTTATGGCGAACGCCGCACATACCCTTCCCGACAATCCTTATGAATCCGTAGGCCGCCAGGCCTGGATTATTTTGTGGGCAGCTTTTATTCTTTTTTTGTTCCTGCTCCTTGGCATCCCGTTTTCGATTAACTGGTATTTGCATAATGCCACCGAGCCCCGGCTGAGCCAGGTGGAGACTGTCAGCGGCACTCCGCTGGTGATCGACAGTGGTGATCAATCGACCACGCCGGTTTTGGGAGCACTGACATTACGCGAAGGGCAGCTTATCCGTACCGATGAAAACTCCCGCGCCAATGTTTCCATCTACACCACCTCAGAAGCCGTCAACAGCCTGGCGACGATTCAACTGCGGAGCAACAGCGAGTTACTTTTTCAAAAGGCGCGCACGCCCCGGTTTGGTATCAGCACCAATCCGGATGAAATTGCCGTGCAGTTGCCCACGGGCCGAGCCCGCATCACGGGCGATGCGGTCGATGATCGGGACCTGAGAATCACAATTCTAACGCCGCAGAGCACCATTCATTTGCAAAATGGCAGTGTGGCCATTGCCGTGTCCAATGATGCCACCGAGGTCAGTGTCCGCGGTGGTACCGCCGAAGTGACGGCACAGGGACGAACGGTTGTGCTCAGCAATGGCCGGCGTACGGTGGTGCCGCTGGGTGAGCCGCCATCTGCGCCCCAGGCCAGTTCGCAGAATTTCATCAACAACGGCGATTTCAGCGCCGCCCTCGCCGGCACCTGGGAAGTACAGTCCATTGTCGATGCCCGGGACCCAAGTTCGGTGATTGCGGGGACGGTTTCGGTAGTCGAAAGTGGTGGACGCATGGCCGCTTACTTCGTCCGTGAAGGCGAAGAGGATATCCATACCGAAACGGCTATCTGGCAGCCACTGGATGTTGATGTGTTGGATTATGACGCCCTCACCCTGCGTTTGGATGTCCGCCTGATCAGCCAGAGTTTGCCCGGTGGGGGCATTCAGTCATCCGAATTTCCGCTCATGGTACGCATCGATTTCATCGACCTGAACGGCAACGCTCAGTTTTGGACGCATGGCTTCTATGCCGTTGATCCCATTGCCAATTGGCCGATCCGTGATGGCGAGAGAATCCCTAATTTTGTGTGGTACGAATACGAATCGCCCGACTTTCTGAACAGCGAGACTTTCCCGCGGCCACAAAAGGTCACAGGCATCCGTGTGTATGCCAGCGGCCACAACTATCGCAGCCAGGTGTCGGGCATCGAACTCATTGCCCGCTAATCCAGTAGCACTTCCGATTGATGAAGTTTTACAAAATAATCGGGCAGTAAGGGACAGGTCGCCGTGTGGCAAAGATAGGACGGCGAAGGCCTGAAGAGCCCGACTTGAGAGCGCACCCGCCGAATCAATTCGGGGCTCGGGGGCGTTCCGCCGTCTGTCCCCCTGCGGGGACAGGTCGCCGTCAACACGATCGGTCGGCGAAGGCCGACCGGCGGCCGCAGGCCCCATAGCCCCGATTTCAATCGGTGGGGATAGGGCGGCGACTCATGCCGGCAAAAGCCTCCTCATTGGGCGGGTGCGATTCACTTGCCAAATCTCCGGGACGCACACAAAATCCTGACAGCGATCATGGCGCAAAAGTGAGATATGTGTCATAATAGTGGAGAAGGTTTTATTCCATATCGTCACCTTTGGTATCGCCCTTTTTCACCACAGCCCTTGGAGGTAAACCATGTACAAACGTATTCTCGTGCCCCTTGATGGTTCCTCACTTGCCGAAAATGCGCTCACACAAGCTAAAAATGTGTGTGAACAAACTTCCGAAATTGTGCTGCTGCAAGTCATACACCTGCCCGTGCCGATCATGACTCCCGACCTCAACATGAGCTTGCCCGCGATCGACAGCGAAGAACTCAGGGCCGAAGCGCTGTCCTATCTGCAAAGCGTCGCCGACCAACTGACAGCCGAAGGGCTGCAAGTCAGTGTCGATGTGGTTGAAGAAGATAATGTCGCTGATGCCATCATCGACTACGCCAAAGAACACTCCATTGACCTGATTGTGCAATCCACACATGGTCGCGGGGGATTCAGTCGCCTGGTTTTCGGCAGCGTATCTGAAGATGTTTTGCGCAAAACGCCCTGTCCGGTGATGTTTATCCGTTCCTGATCCCACCTGACAACCGAAGAGAGAACTGGCATGGAAAACAAGCGCCTGGTTTGGGGGGCGCTGTGCGTGCTGGTAGGGACTTTCCTTTTTCTGGGAACGCCCACGGCCCACATGCAACCATCGAACCTGCTCATCAATCCTGGTTTCGAGAGTGGAGACCTGACCCCGTGGAGCAAATACGGCGGCACGGTCACTATCGTGGGCGCTCCCAATCCCGTCCATGGCGGAACTTTTGCTGCCCAGCAGCAGGACGCAAGCAGCAACAGCACCAAATACCTGCACCAGGGAACGGCTGTGCAGGCGGGCAACGATTATCAGTTCAGCGCCTGGGTGTATGTGCCCGACCCCAACCTGGTCAGTGTCGTTTACTTGCGCATTGCCTGGTATAGCAGCATCCCTTGCGGCGGATCGAAGGGTCATGTGGATAGCCCCCATATCGATTCCATTCCGGCTGCACACTGGCAACAATTGCAAGGACAGGCCACGGCACCCGCCGGGGCCGTTTGTGCAAAATTACGACTGATGATGACCCCGGCCACAGGCCAGGACCCCACCATCTATTGGGATGATGCGGTGTTGATGGCTCAAAACTCGTCCACCGACACGCCCACACCCACGCCTTCCCCCACAAGCCCGCCGCCCACATCTACGCCCACGTCCACTCCCTATCCCGATAACATCTTTCTCAACGAATATCTACCGGCGCCCCATGCCGGCGGCAGCGAATACGTCGAACTCTACAACGCTAACGCCTTTGCC